>DASZVW010000732.1:0-3530 GCA_035546895.1 Polyangia bacterium | reverse complement strand
CTGTTGCCACCGGCGGCGTTGGCACCGCCGGTCGCGCTGGCGCCGCCGGTGCCTCCCGGCCCGGAGGTTCCGCTCGAACCACAGCCGTAGAGACCTGCCAGGGCCGCGGCGGCCAGCAGCGAGACGAGGACGCGGGGGACGCGCATCGGAGCCTCCTCGAAGGGAAGACCGCAGTCTGGTCCGCGCTCCGGCGGCCTGTCAATCGTGGCGCGCGTCGTGGGTCAACCCGCCCGACGCAACGGGGGGTGGCGCCGCCCCCCGCGCCCCAGGAGGCGCGCGTGGGCCCGCTCGATGGCCGCGGTGACGAGGCCGGCCACGGCGCGAATGCGCGCCACCTGGCGCAGGTCGCGGTGCACCACCAGCCAGAGCTCCTGCACGTACCCTTCGGCGGCGAGGACGCGCTCGAGGCCCGGGGTGGCGTCGCCGAGCCAGCAAGGCAGCGGGCCGACGCCCATCCCGGCCCCGAGCGCGGCGGCGATGCCGGGGGTGCCGTTGACGCGCAGGACGCAGCGGGCGCCGCGGGTCCGTCGGCGCAGCCAGGCCATGGCGTCCTTTTGCAGGAAGGTCTCGTCGTAGTCGACGTAGTCGTGCCCGGTCAGCCCCGAGCGGCCCGGTCGCCCGCGCCGCCGGAGGTAGTCGCGGGCGGCGTAGAGCCCGGTCGCCACCTCGCCGAGCCGCCGCGCCACCAGCAGCCGCTGCTTCGGGCGGCTGAGCCGCAGGGCGACGTCGGCGTCGCGTTTGGTCAGGTTGAGGAACGCGTTGTCGGCGACCAGCTCGACGACGACGCCGGGCTGCTCGTCCCGCAGCCGCGCCAGGAGCGGCACCAGGAAGCCGTTGCCGAAGGCCTGCGGCGCCGTGATCCGCACGGTGCCGGCGATCCGCCCCTCGCGGCGCAAGAGCGCGCGCTCGGCCGAGAGCGCCTCCTCCTCGATCCGCTCCGCGTGGGCCAGCAGTGCCTCGCCGGGCTCGGTCAGGAGGTACCCGGCGGAGGTCCGCTCGAACAGGCGGGCGTCGAGCGCCGCCTCCAGCGCGGCGAGGCGCCGGCCGACGGTGGTCTGCTGCACCTTGAGGAGGCGGCCGGCGGCCGACAGCGAGCCGCGCCGGGCGAGGGCCAGGAACACCCGCGCGTCGTCCCAGTCGAACACCTGTGCATTATTGCACAGATGGTATGCACATTAACGCGCTGTCGCCGGCTGGCGGGCGCGGGTACCGTTTCAGGATGGACGCCGATCAAGACGACTTGGATCCGGGGCGCGGAGAGGGCCGCCTGGCGGTCGCCTGGGGAGGGCGCCGCTTGTCGCTCCCCTATCGGCGGCGAACCGGGACGGGGCCGGCCTTGCTGTTCGTGCACGGCCTCGGCGGCTCGAAGGAGAACTTCTCGGCGGCCTTCGACAGCCCGGCGCTGCGCGACTGCGCGCTGCTGACCTTCGATCTCCCGGGCTCGGGCGCGGCCGAGTTCCCGGTCGACGCCGGCCTCGACGTGAGCGCGCTCGCCGACCTGACCCAGGCCGTCGCCGAGGCCCTGCTCCCCACCCCTTATTTCTTGGCCGGCGCCAGCATGGGCGGCCTCATCACGCTGCTCCAGCTCCGCCACCACGGCCGCGGGCGCGTCCGGGGGCTCGTCAACCTGGAGGGGAACCTCTGTCCGGAGGACTGCATGTTCTCCCGGCGGGTGGTGCCGCACGCGCGGGAGACTTTCGTGCAGGAGGTCTTTCCAGGGATGATCGCGGAGCTGCGGCGCTCGCCGTACGCGGGCGATCGGATCATCGCCGAGGATCTGACCACCAAGATCGACGCCCGCGCGTACCACGCCTACAGCTTCCAGACGGTGGCGGAGTCGGACTCCGGGCGGCTGCTCGCGGAGCTCCTGGCGCTCGACCTGCCGCGACTCTTTTTGCACGGCGACGCCAACCGGGGCCTCTCTTACCTGCCGCGCCTGCGCGCCGGCGGCGTGCGCGTGCAGGAGATCCCGGCCAGCGCCCACTTCTTCTTCCACGACAACCCCGGCGCGACCTTCGAGGCGATCGGCGCCTTCGTTCACGAGCAGGCGCACGAGCAGGCGCACGAGCAGGCGCCGACGTAGCCGCGGGCCGGTGCCGGGTGACCGCGCTCAGTCCGCGGCGGCGTCGCCGCAGGCGCCGCAGGTCCAGAGGCCGTCGGCGCAGATCGCGCACCCGGCGCCGCAGTCGTAGCCGCTCACCCAGGGGCCGCAGGGGAGATGGGCCGTCCAGCCGCTCGACGGGCAGCTCACGGCCGGGATGGTGGAGCCGTCGCAGGTGAAGACGCCGTTGGCGCAGCTGGCGGCGGTCGCCTCCGTCGTATCGGTCTCGCCGCAGGCGTGCACGCAGGCGGTGAAGTAGGCGCTATCGCAGGCGTGCGCGTCGGCGGAGGTGTTCCCGGGCGGGACCTGGCAGCACTTCGAGCCGCCGTTGCCGCAGGAGAGGCCGAGCGCGGCCAGGAGGGCGAATCCGAGCAGCGCGAGGACGGGCGCGCGACGCATGGGACACCTCGTCGAAAGTTAAGCCTCGATTCTCGATGGACACCGCAGAGCTGTCAATCGCGGCATCCGCCGCCAAGAGGGTCCGCTGTCTTGACCCGCCCCATCGGATCGTGGTCGGCGCTGTGTCGTTTCTCTTGCAACTCGACGACGGCCGTCGCGAGCGCCTGGATCTCGGGCCCGAATCCTCCTGCGGGTGCGGAGGTCCACCTGCCGCGGTGGGCCCGCCGGCGGCGGTTGGATGAGCTTCTCCGCTTGCTCGAACAGGTGCTCAGGATTGAGCGTTGCCAACGTCGTCCGCCTCGATGACTTCCCCCTCCTCCTCGTACTCGACGATCGAGAGGCGTTCCTCGCCGTGCTTGGCCAGTTGTCTCTGGATGGCGACCAGCGTGTCGAGCACGTCGTCTCCGTCGAGCGTCTGGGCCGCCTTCGGTTTGAGCCTGATCGTGATGCGGACGGCATCGCGGCCTTGAGAATCGACGGTGTCGTGGCTGATGACGTCGTCGATCGCTTCGGGCGAGTCGGTCCCGGGCGCGGCTCACCCGGCGGGGTAGCGGCCGACCTCGACGTAGCGGCGCGCGGCCGGGTCCCAGGCGAACTGGGCGGCGCCGCCGACGCGGTCCTTCTGGACGTCGATGACCACGTACTCGACGGGGTAGGACGGCTCGCCGTCCATCACCGCGGCGGCCTGATCGGTGTCGCTGAAGTAGGCGCCGACGTCGACGTGCGAGTGGTAGATGATCTTGGCGGGCGCCTCGGTGCGCAGGCTCTTGCCCAGCTTGAAGAGGTCGCCGGCGCCCAGGTTGTAGGCGGTGCGGGCGTCGCGCGCGTGGGTCACCGGATCCTGGGCGTGCAGATCGTTCTGCGTGTTGACGCAGGCGACGGCGCGGTCGGCGGCCGGGGACCCTTTGGGGCCGAAGACGATGCCGCAGCACTCGTTCGGGTAGTCGCGGCGCGCGTGCGCGTACATGGCGGCCAGCGCCTCGGCGCTGACGGTGGGGTGGGGCGGGGCGAGCTCGCTCACGGCGCGGGC
>DASZVW010000731.1:0-6273 GCA_035546895.1 Polyangia bacterium | reverse complement strand
TGCGCCGTGTCTCCACGCTCACCAGAGACGCCTTCGACACCGCCGTCGCTTACGCCATGGACTGCATCTCCACGGCCGACGTCAGGGCCTGGACCCTCTTTTCCGGCTACTCCCTCGCTTCAACGTGAAGTCGGTCTAGCGAACCGGCGCTGAGGCGTCAGGAGACGGACCCGTCGTCAGACGGACCCGTCGTCGACGGCGAAGCGCTGGGCGTCCTGCCGCTTCAGCGTCAGCCCCAGCCCGGGCCGGGTCAGATCCGGCGCCAGGGCGCCGTTGCGAGGTCGCACCGCGCCGTCGAACAGCATCCCCTCGATCCGCTCGTGGTCGTGGAAGTACTCCAGGTGGCGGACGCGGGTGAGCGCGCAGCCGAGGTGGAGGTGCAGCGCTGGCGCGCAGTGGGCGGAGAGCGGCAGCCCGTGCGCGTCGGCCAGGGCGTGCGCGGCCAGGAACCCGCTCACCCCGCCGCAGCGGGTGGCGTCGGCTTGCAGGACGTCGACCGCGCCGGCCTCCAGCATCCGGCGGAAGTAGAAGGGGTCGTAGCCGTACTCGCCGGCGGCCACGTCCATGCCGGCCGGCGCCTGGTCGCGCAGGAGGCGCAGCCCGGGCAGATCGTCGGAGCTGACCGGCTCCTCGAACCAGCGGACGTCGAGGTCGGCGAACCGGCGCGCCAGCGCCAGCGCCTGCTTGCGGGCGTAGGCGCCGTTGGCGTCGACGAACAGCTGCGCGGCGCCGATCGCCTCGCGCGCCGCGCGGACGCGCCGCGGGTCCTCGGCCGGCTCGCGCCCCACCTTCATCTTGACGAAGGCCATCCCCTGCTCGGCCCACCCGCCGAGCTGCCGCTGCAGCTCCTCGAGCGAATACGAGGTGAAGCCGCCGCTCCCGTACACCGGCGTCTCGGCGCGCGCCATCCCCAGCAGCGCCGCCAGCGGCAGGTTCAAGAGCCGCGCCTTCAGATCCCAGAGCGCGTTGTCGACCGCCGAGATGGCCATGGCGGCGATGCCGGGGCGGCCGAGGTTGCGGACCCGATCGAGCATCCGCCGGCCGGCGGCGGGGATGGCGAAGGCGTCGGCCCCCTTCACCAGCTCGCCGAGCGCGTCGCGCACCACCGCCGCGGTGGCCCGATCGGCGTAGGTGTACCCCAGGCCGCCGACGCCCCCGGCGGCGAGCTCGACCACCACCACCGTCGTCCGGTCCCACTGGAGCGTGCCGTCGGACTCGGGCGCGTCGGTGGGGACGACATAGGTGCTCACCCGGACCGCGTCGACGCGCGGGCCGCCCTCCGCCGTGCTCGTGCTGGGGGCCATGGCGGCAACTTGGGCGCCGCCGCCGTCGGCACAAGCCCGTCGGGTTCAAATCGGCTGGGCACGCCTTACCTTGGGTGATGGGAGGGTCTGATGGCGAGCACGGTGGGCGAGTTCATCCTGCGGCGGCTGGGGGAGTGGGGGATCAAGCGCATCTACGGATACCCGGGCGACGGGATCAACGGGATCATCGGCGGCTTTCACAAGGTGAAGGAGATGAGCTTCGTGCAGGTGCGCCACGAGGAGATGGCGGCCTTCATGGCCTGCGCGCACGCCAAGTTCACCGGTCAGGTCGGCGTCTGCCTGGCGACCTCCGGCCCGGGCGCGATCCACCTGCTGAACGGCCTCTACGACGCGCAGCTCGACCATCAGCCGGTGGTGGCGATCGTCGGGCAGCAGGCGCGCGCGGCGATGGGGGGCGAGTACCAGCAGGAGGTCGACCTGATCTCGCTGTTCAAGGACGTCGCGCACGAGTACGTGCAGATGGCCACCACGCCGGTCCAGATCCGGCAGCTCATCGATCGCGCGGTGCGGATCGCCGCCGCCGAGCGGACCGTCACCTGCGTGATCGTCCCCAACGACGTGCAGGAGATGGACGCCGTGGAGACGCCGCCGCGCCAGCACGGCACCGTCCACACCGGGGTCGGCTACTCGCCGCCGCGGGTGGTCCCGCAGGACGCCGACCTGCGGCGCGCGGCCGAGATCCTGAACGCCGGGACCAAGGTGGCGATGCTGGTCGGGCAGGGGGCGCTGGGCGCGGCCGAGGAGGTGACCACCACCGCCGACGTCCTGGGCGCCGGGGTGGCCAAGGCGCTGCTCGGCAAGGCGGTGCTCCCCGACGACCTCCCCTGGGTGACGGGGTCGCTGGGGCTCCTCGGCACCAAGCCGAGCTGGGAGCTGATGAGCGAGTGCGACACGCTGCTGATGATCGGCTCCAGCTTCCCCTACTCGGAGTTCCTCCCCGAGGAGGGGCAGGCGCGCGGCGTGCAGATCGATCTGGCCGCCCGCCGCACCAGCCTCCGCTACCCGATGGAGGTGAACCTGGTGGGCGACAGCGCCGCCACGCTGCGCGCGCTCTCGCCTTACCTCACCCGCAAGACCGACCGGAGCTGGCGCAAGAAGATCGAGGCCAGCGTGGCCGACTGGTGGAAGGTGCTGGAGGCGCGGGCGATGACCGAGGCGCACCCGATCAACCCGCAGCGGGTGTTCTGGGAGCTGTCGAAGCGCCTCCCGGACAACGCCATCCTCTCCAGCGACTCGGGGTCGTCGGCGAACTGGTACGCCCGGGACATCAGGATCCGGCGCGGCATGATGGCCTCGCTGTCGGGGACGCTGGCCACCATGGGGCCGGGGCTGCCGTACGCGGTGGCCGCCAAGTTCGCCTACTCGGACCGGGTGGCGGTGGCGATGGTGGGCGACGGGGCGATGCAGATGAACGGCAACAACGTCCTCATCACCGTCTCCAAGTACTGGAAGGAGTGGAAGGACCCGCGGCTGGTGGTGCTGGTCCTCAACAACCACGACCTCAACCAGGTGACCTGGGAGCAGCGGGCGATGATCGGCGATCCCAAGCTGCCCGCCTCGCAGGACCTGCCCGACTTCCCCTACGCGCGCTACGCCGAGTCGCTGGGGCTGGTCGGGATCCGCGTCGACAAGCCGGAGCAGATCGCGCCCGCCTGGGAGCGCGCCTTCGCCGCCAACCGCCCGGTGGTGGTGGAGGCGGTCACCGATCCCGAGGTGCCGCCGCTGCCGCCGCACATCACCTTCAAGCAGGCGCGGGCGATGGGCTCGGCGGTGCTCAAGGGGGACGCCGGCTGGCGCGGGATCGTCCGCCAGACCTACCGCGAGATGCTGGCCGGCTGGAAGCCGCACCGGGGCTGATGGACATGTCGACCGCCGACGTGGTCCCGCTCTCCCGGATGCGCCGACCGCCCCGGCCGCCGGCGCCCGCCGCGCCCGATCTCGAGGCGCTGGCCGCCGAGCTCGGCCGGCAGCTCGACGGCGAGGTCCGCTTCGACGCCGGCAGCCGCGCCCTCTACGCGACCGACGGGTCGAACTACCGCCAGGTCCCCATCGGGGTGGTGGTGCCGCGGCACAAGACCGACGTGCTGGCGACCATCGACGTCTGCCGGCAGTTCGGGGTGCCGCTGCTCTCGCGCGGCGGCGGCACCAGCCTGGCCGGGCAGTGCTGCAACGTGGCCGTGGTGATGGACATGTCGAAGTACTTCCACGGCATCCTGGAGCTCGACCCGGCGGCGCGCCGGGCGCGGGTGCGGCCGGGGACGGTGCTCGATCACCTGCGGGCGGCGGCCAACGAGCACGACCTGACGTTCGGCCCCGACCCCTCGACGCACAACCACTGCACGCTGGGCGGGATGATCGGCAACAACTCCTGCGGCACCCACTCGGTGATGTCCGGCCGCACCTCGGAGAACGTCGAGGAGCTGGAGATCGCCACCTACGACGGGCTGGTCATGCGGGTGGGCCCGACGCCGCCCGAGGCGCTGGAGGCGATCCTCCGCGCCGGCGGGCCGCGCGGCCAGATCTACGGGCGCCTCAAGGCCCTCATCGATCGCTACGCGCCTCTCATCCGCGAGCGCTACCCGAAGATCCCCCGCCGGGTCTCGGGCTACGCGCTCGACGAGCTCCTGCCGGAGAACGGCTTCAACGTGGCCCGCGCGGTGGTCGGCTCGGAGGCGACCTGCGTGACGGTGCTGGAGGCGACGCTGCGGCTGGTCCCCTGGCCGCGGGCCCGCACGCTGCTGGTGCTCGGCTACCCGGACGTCTACGCGGCGGCCGACCACGTGCCGGCGGTGATGGCCCAGGGGCCGATCGCGCTCGAGGGGCTCGACCAGCGGCTCATCGACGACATGCACAAGAAGGGGCTGCACGAGCGCTACCTGCGCTACCTCCCCGACGGGCACGGGTTCCTGCTGGCCGAGTTCGGCGGCGACACCAAGGCCGAGTCCGACGCGCGCGCCGCCGAGGCGCTGGCCAAGCTGCAGGCCTCGGCGCCCAAGCCGGCCGGCAAGATCTACGACGACCCCGATCAGGAGGAGAAGCTCTGGAAGGTGCGCGAGTCGGGGCTGGGGGCCACGGCGCGCATCCCGGGCTCGCCCGACACCTGGGAGGGGTGGGAGGATTCCGCCGTCCCGCCCGAGCGGCTCGGCGACTACCTGCGCCAGCTCCGCCCGATCTACGAGGCGCACGGCTACGACGGCGCGTTCTACGGCCACTTCGGCCAGGGGTGCCTGCACACCCGCATCAACTTCGATCTGAAGACGGCCGAGGGGATCGCCAACTACCGCCACTTCATCGAGGAGGCGGCGGCGCTGGTGGTGCGGATGGGCGGCTCGTTCTCGGGCGAGCACGGCGACGGACAGTCGCGCGCCGAGCTCCTGCCGCGGATGTTCGGCCCCGAGATCGTCGAGGCGTTCCGCGAGTTCAAGGCCATCTGGGACCCGCGCGGGATGATGAACCCCGGCAAGGTGGTCGACGCCTACCGGGTCGACGACAACCTGCGCCTCGGGACCGGGTTCCGGCCGCCGGCGCTGGCCACCCACTTCCAGTACCCCGACGACGACGGCGACTTCACGCGCGCCACGCTCCGCTGCGTGGGGATCGGCGAGTGCCGCCGCGACGAGGGGGGGACCATGTGCCCCAGCTACCGCGCCACCCGCGAGGAGATGCACAGCACGCGCGGCCGCGCGCACCTGCTGTTCGAGATGATGCGGGGCCAGGAGCTCGACGGCTGGAGCGACCAGCACGTCCACGAGTCGCTCGATCTCTGCCTGGCCTGCAAGGGCTGCAAGGGCGACTGCCCGATCAACGTCGACGTCGCCACCTACAAGGCGGAGTTCCTGGCCCACCACTACCAGGGCCGGCTGCGCCCGGTGGCCGCCTACTCGATGGGCCTCATCCACTGGTGGGCGCGGCTGGCGGCGCTGGCGCCGGGCCTGGCCAACACCATCTCCCAGTCGCCGCTGACCGCGCCGCTGTTCAAGCGCCTGGGCGGCATCGCGCCCGAGCGGCGCGTCCCGGCGTTCGCCGCGCGCACATTCAAGCAGCTCTGGCGGGAGCGCCCGCCGCGCAACCCGCAGAGCAAGCCGGTGCTGCTCTGGCCGGACACCTTCAACGACCACTTCTTCCCCGAGACGCTGCTGTCGGCCGCCGAGGCGCTGGAGGCGCTCGACTTCCGGGTGGTGGTCCCGGCCGGCGACGTCTGCTGCGGCCGCCCGCTGTACGACTTCGGGATGCTGGACACGGCCAAGCGGCTGCTCCGCAAGGACCTCGCCGTCCTGCAGCCCGACATCGCGGCGGGGACGCCGGTCGTCGGGCTCGAGCCCTCCTGCGTCTCGGTGTTCCGCGACGAGATGACCAACCTCCTGCCGCGCGATCGGGACGCCCAGCGGCTCCGCGGACAGACCTTTCTGTTCGCCGAGTTCCTGGGCCAGCACGCCGGCGCCGACCAGGTCGCCAAGCTGGGGAAGCTCGGGGGAAAGGCGGTGGTGCACGGGCATTGCCACCAGAAGGCGCTGTTCGGCCTCGACGACGAGAAGAAGCTCTTGGAGACGCTGGGCCTGGAGGTCGACGTCCTGGCGACCGGCTGTTGCGGGATGGCGGGCTCGTTCGGCTTCGAGCGCGGCGAGAAGTACCGCCTCTCGCAGCAGATCGGCGAGCTCGACGTGCTCCCCAAGGTGCGCGGCGCCGATCCGGAGGCCCTCCTGGTGGGCGACGGCTTCAGCTGCCGCGAGCAGATCCGGGCGGGGACCACGCGCCGCCCGCTGCACGTCGCCGAGGTGGCGCGGATGGCGCTCGGCGAGGCCACGGTGCCGGCCCGCGCGGTGGCGCGCCTCGACGCCCGGCGTCCGGCTGGGGTGGCCGCCCTGGCGCTCGCCGCCCTGGGCGCCGGCGCGCTGCTGGCGCCGCGACCGGGCGGCCGCCGGCTGGCGCGCGCGCTCGGCGGCGGCTG
>DASZVW010000730.1:0-6064 GCA_035546895.1 Polyangia bacterium | reverse complement strand
CAGGCCGGCGGCCGCGGCGGCGAGCTGGCGCAGCAGATCGGGCTGGTCCTCGCGGGTGACCGGCGGCAGCGCGGCGCTCTCGCCGAGCCCGGTCGCGCGGCGCCCCTGGTCATCCTCCAGCGTGGCGCCGACCAGGGCCGCCCGCGTGGCCTCGATCCGCCCCGAGGCGATCACGAACGGCTCGCGCAGCGGGATCGACAGCGGCGCCACCGTCACCTCGACGATCGAGACGCCTCGGCCCGAGAACATGCGGGCATCCTATCGCGACCCCGGTCCTCGGGGGGGGCGGGCGCCGAGCGCGGGCGCAGGTGGCCGAGCGCGCAGGCGCCGCCGCGGTAGAGCGGGAAGACGCCGACGGCGTCATCGGCGCGCCGACCGCGTCCTTGACGCAGAGTCGGCCGGCGTCAAAGATGGCCCGACTGGTGGGGACCTGATGAGCGGGCGGCCAGGATTTGGGATCGAGAGCGCGATCGGATCGGCGCTCGTCGGGCTGATGCTGGCCTGGTCGGGGCCCGCCCGCGGCGAGGATCCCGCGAAGGCGCGGGCCGCCGGCGGCGCGCCCGGACATCAAGCGGACCAGCCGCCGCTGCCCGCACGGCCCGCCCTGCCGATTTGCCTGGGAGAACCAAAGACGACGCTGCTCGCATGCGGCCTGGTTGTCATCGCTGGAAGCTCTCTATCTCTCGAGGACTCCGAATGGCGAAGATCTGACCGATCTGTCCTTCGTCGCATGGCTTCGGCAACTGCGTGTCCTTAGTGCCATGCATTCTGGAGCGAACGTCGATCTGGCTCCTCTGGCTAGCCTTGCCGAGTTGCGATACCTGGATCTGTACGATGGAAGCCAGGTCGATGTCGGCGTGGTCTCTTCGTTCCCCAAGCTTGAGTCGCTCAATTTGGGCACGGTGGACATCAGTACCGTGGAACCTCTTCGTGGTCTCACATCGCTGAGAAAACTGATCCTCAGCGCGCCACTGGTGAAAGATCTGGGGCCGATTGAAAATCTCTCTCAACTGGAAGACGTCGAGATAAGAGGGACCGGGGTTCAAGACCTGTCATCGATCGCGCGGCTCGGGCGCTTGCGCCACCTCTGCCTCAGTGGCTCGAACATTCGAGATCTGACACCGATCGCCGCGCTTCGGGCTCTGGAGACACTCGCTATCGACGACACCCTAGTTTCGGATCTGTCGCCCTTGAAAGCTGCTTCGAGGCTGGTGGGTCTGTCGATTGCGGGGACGCGCGTCGCCAACATCGCGCTTTTGGCATCGTTGAAAAGTCTTGAGTTCCTGAGCGTCGCAAGAACGACTGTGACCGATTTCTCGCCGTTGTTGTCACTGTCGAAGATCGTCGATCTCAACGCTGATGGGACGCATCTGATCGATTTAGGGGTTCTGAGGAACCTGACGGAGCTGGAAGAACTCCATCTCTCAGATACGCAGGTCACCGATCTCACGCCGCTTGCCAGCTTGACGAAGCTTCAGGATCTGAGGATTGCGAACACCTCTGTCATCGATGTCCTTCCAATCCTGAAGCTTCCGAATCTGCGGCACCTCGACATTCGAGGAACCCACATTCCCAATCCGGCTCGGCTGAATGAGATCTTCCCTGACGTCGAGCGCGATCACTCCGGACACCAGCCTTCGACGTCAAAGATGGCTCGGCCGGTGGGGACTTGATGAGCAGGCGGTCAGGACTTGGGCGTGGGAGCGCGATGGAGTTGGCGCTCGCCGGGCTGGCGCTCGCCTGGTTCGGGCCGGCCCGCGGCGACGACACCGCGAAGGCTCGTGCCGCCGGCGGCGCGCCCGGACATCAAACAGATCGGCCGGTTCGGCCCGAGCGGCCGACGTTGCCCGCATGTACAGGGGACCCGTTCGCCATGTTGCGGGTGTGCGGGATCGAGCTGAAGAAGGCGTCGCCCGCACCGGGGTTCTCGGCTGGATTGAGGGCGAGGCTGGATCTCGGAAGACTGGCCGATCGAGGAGCCGGATGTGCTCTTCCGGTGGTCACGGCGTGCCTAGCGACCGTCCAACCGAGGGGATTGGACGTCGCCGGCTTTCGCAATGATTCGTTATCGTTTATCGCTTGGTTGCCGTCGCTCGAACGCCTTCACCTTTGGAAGACTCCTGCTGGTGAAGAGGTGACCGATCTCTCCTTCGCAGCCTGGCTCCATCGGTTGCGCGTCCTCGTCGTGGCGAATTCCGGGCCGAACGTAGATTTGACTCCTCTGGAAGGCCTGACCAATCTGCGACGCTTGAATGTCTTTGGAGGAAGCCAGGTCCATTTTAGTTCTATCGCCGCCTTGTCGAAGCTCGAGTCACTTCGGCTCGGTAGAACTGACGCGAATACGCTCGAACCACTTCGCGGGCTATCGCAGCTCAGGGAGGTGGTTCTTGTCGCTCAGGATGTGAGGGATCTGGGACCACTCGGCCAGATCGAACGGATCGAGCACATCGAAATTACGAGCAGCTCCGTTCGTGATGCGTCCTCACTCTCCGGGCTCAAACACTTGCGATTCCTGGGCCTCAACGGGTCGCGTATTCGCGAGTTGGCATCGATCGCCACTCTTCCTGCTCTGGAGTTCCTGTATCTTGACGACACTCGAGTGTCCGATCTGGAGCCGCTCAAGGTCAGCTCGAAGCTTTGGGCGCTGTCTATCGAGGGGGCGCCGGTTGCAGATATCGGTGTTCTTGGTCAATTGAAATTGCGATCTCTGGATATTGCAAGAACCGCGGTGACTGATTTTTCGCCACTGCTCTCGCTGTCCAGGCTTGTATCTCTCGATGCCGATGGAACGACCCTCACCGATCTGTCGGTTCTGCGAAATCTGGAGGATCTCACGGAGCTCCATCTTTCGGATACGCCCGTCGCGGACCTGACGACGCTCGCGCGACTAAAGAATCTCAGCGATCTTTGGATCGCCGACACGCCGGTGACCGATTTGCGCCCGATCATGAAGCTTCCGAATCTGCGGCACCTGGACATCCGTGGGACCCGCGTGCCCGACCAGGCCAGTCTCGAGAGCCTTTTCCCCGACGTCGAACGTGACCTGGCGACGAACGGTCGATAGAGCCGGCACGCCTCAGTTACCTCCTGAGAAGGTTTCTTCCGTTCTTTATTTCAAAGTGCATGTAATCCTTTCGATCATGTGCGGCGCCGAGCCATCGTAGATTGCCACCTTCCGGGCTCATCAATGCGACAATGAATTGAGCGGGAAGATTCAAGATAAAGAACGCTTTGCCGGCGCGCGCGTGCCGCATCCTGAGGAGAGTCGCGGTATCGTCCGTGAGCTTGGACGAAGGAGGGCTGGGGAGGTTGGCCTCAAGGAAGGCAGATATGGCGGCCCGAAGCGCGGGCGCCGCTGTTCCGATGAGCGGAAGGGCTTGCTCCGCGAGATCGTCCGCCGGCGCCCCGCTCCCCGCGTCCTTCACCATCGCCGCGATCTGCTCGGCGACGCGGTTGTCGTCGCTCAGCACGGCCTCGATCTTCTTCGTGGCCTCGAGGAGGTCCTTCGCCGCCTTGAGGAGGTCGCCGCCGGCGTCGCCGGTGGCCTCGCCGTCGGGGGCGGCTGTCGAGAGCAGCCGGGCGAACGGCTCCAGCGATTGATCGCTGCCGGTGATGATCCGCGCCGCCGTCTTCAGGTCCTGGAAGGCGCGCTCCTTGAACAGGGGGTTGGTCGGGGACGAGACGTCGACCGCCAGCCCACCGGCGTGAAGGCTGAGCCGATTGGTCCCCGCGATGGTGCGCACCACCAGGCCGCCGATGGTGACGTGGACCTCCGCTCCCGGTCCGAGATCGCGCTTCAACTTCGCTTCGGCCTTGGCGAGCGCCCCGATCAGCACCTTGTGCGCCCTGACCCGCTGCCCGAACACACGTTCGGTGGCGATGTTCCCCGCATAGAAGGTCTCGGCCCTGGCCAGGGTGCCGAACTGCGCGAGGAGCAGCGCCTTGAGCGGGTCCCAGGCGGCGGCCGTGATCCGGTGGCCCGGCAACCCGTCGATGATCCCTTGCCTGAGCACCGGCGTGAGCCTGCCGATCTCCTGCGCGGCCCGGCGATTCGTCGCCGTGGTGAAGGTCGCCGTCGCGGCCTGGCGCGCCTGCTCGGCCCGGGGCGGCAGCGGGTCGGCGGGGGGGACTAACGCCACCTCGGCGTCGAGCGCGCGGAGGAGCTCGAGCGCGCGGGCCTCGGCGGCGAGCGGTGGGAGGCGCTGGAACAGATCGGCGAGACCGGCGGGCGTGAGGTCACCGGCCAGGAGGTGCTCGGCCAGGATGGGCGCCGGCGGCACCGACCCGAGCGGGACGTAGGGCCCTTCCGGCCTCGGTGGCGGCGCCGCGGGTCGGCGAATGCGGTGGTGTGTGGTCGGCAGCGGGGCGGTCCGCGGCGGCGGAACGACGATCCGCTCGCCTTCGTCGATCTGCCGGGGCGTCAGATCTGCGGGCGGGCCTTCCGCCGGCGCCGAGGTAGCCGCCTTGGCGAGCGCCGCGTGCAGCGTCCGGGCGACCGCCTGCGCGATCTCGCGAGGACCGTCGCCGGCGCGCATCTGGACCTTGAGGTCGAGCTTGGCGATCTTCACCACCCCGCGGGGCCTCGGCAGGGGTGGCAGGGCGCGCAGCTCGCGCATCAGCGCCTCCGCCACCGCGCGCCCGTCGGCGTGATCGCGCCCGGGCACCTTCACGACCATCTCGTCGATACGGACGTCGAGTTCCGATTCCGCCACCGTCTACGCCTCCCGCGCGCTTTCGCGCGACCGTGGCTCCGCAGTCTAGACAGTTCCAGTATTCCGGATAGACCAATTTCAATTTGTACGTAAGTGTGATGGAAGTCCGACCTCTGTTATCGTTGGTGGGGGGTGAGGAGCGCGCCAGCACCGTCGAGGTTCGTGGTCCGCGAGTTCGATCCGGCCGTC
Source organism: Polyangia bacterium (assembly GCA_035546895.1). Classification (GTDB taxonomy): domain Bacteria; phylum Myxococcota_A; class Polyangia; order Fen-1088; family Fen-1088; genus JADGRB01. The sequence goes on along the minus strand of DASZVW010000730.1, from coordinate 1,163 downwards.
GCCGGGCCGGAGACGGTCGGGGCCTGGTCGGCGCTGGAGCGGCGGGCGCTGGAGCCGAACGCCTATCTGTCGCCCCACTTCGTCGTCCCCGCCGTCCGCCACCTCGATCCGGGCGCCGGCGTGGTGGTCCTGGGGGTCGAGCGGCGTGACGGCCCGGGCGCCGCGCCCGCGCTGGCCGGCGTGCTGGTCGGCCGCACCGTCGCCGGGACGCGCGCCTTTCCGCTCCCGCACCTGCAGGTCTACGCCTCCCGCCACACCTTCCTGACCGGCCTCTTGCTCGACCGGTCCGAGGGGGAGGCGGCGCTCGACACGCTCCTCGGCTATGTCGAGGCGCAGCCCCGGCGCTGGAACGGGGTGGAGATCAACGACACCTGGGGCGACGGGCCGGCGTTCGATCTGGTGGCCGCCACGGCGGCGCGGCGGGGGCTGGCCGCCGGCGTCTGGAACGAGCAGAGCCGCGCGGTGCTCCGGCCCCACGACGACCGGGCGCGCATCGAGGCCTCGGAGGCGGCGGAGGCGCGCGCGCTCCGCCGCCGCGTGCGCCGCCTGCAGGAGCAGGGCGAGGCCCGGCTGGAGGTGGTCTGCCGGGGCGGGATCTCGGACGCCTCCATCGAGGCCTTTCTCGCGCTCGAGCACGAGGGGTGGAAGGGGGACCAGTGCTCGTCACTCCGCTCGGCCCCCGCCACCGAGCGGTTTTTCCGCGAGATGGTGGCCGGCTTCAGCGCCGAGGAGCGCGCGGTGTTCGTCGAGCTGCGGCTCGACGGGCAGGTGGTCGCCTCCACGAGCAACTTCATCTCCGGCTGGGCGGGCTTCGCCTTCAAGATCGGCTGGCGGCGCGCGCTGGCCAAGCTCTCGCCCGCGCGGCTGACCGAGCTGGAGCTGGTGCGGCAGCTGTTCAGATCGGAGACGCTGGGGGCGCTGTCGTTCCTGGACAGCGGCTCGCCCGAGGGGGCCTACATCGAGGCGCTATGGCCGGGGCGGCGGCCGCTGGTGTCGCTGGCGCTGGGGACCACGGCGCTCGGGCGGGCGGTCATCCGGACGATGCGGGCGGCGCGGGCGGCCTGGCGCTGCTACCGGTCGCGCCGCGACGGAACCGGCGCGCCGCCCGCGCCAGGCTGAGCTCGCCGCGGACCATCCCGGCGGCCACCGCCGTCGCCCGGGTC
>DASZVW010000729.1:0-19858 GCA_035546895.1 Polyangia bacterium | reverse complement strand
AGCCCGGTGTCTTCTATTACCTCTCGCACTCGCAGGGGGCGGCCGCGGCCGTCCACTTCTGGGTGAGCACCGACGGGGGACGGACCTTCGTCGACCAAGGCGCCCTCTTCGCCGCCCCCCAGCTCTACACCAGCACCGCGATGATCAAGCCGAGCCCGGTGTCCGCGGGCGACGTCTGGGTCACCTTCGGGAAGAACGACGGCAGCATCGGCGCGCTCTACCGGTCGACCGACACGGGGGCCTCCTTTCAGCGGGTGACCACCGTCGACGCCGCCTACCAGATCGCCTTCGGAAAGGGCCGGTCGCCGTCCACGCCCGCGCTGTATCTCTTCGGCCGGGTCGGCGGCACCTCCGCGGACACCATGTACCGCTCCGACGATCTCGCCCGGACCTGGACGCCGATCAGCGATCCCTCCATCGAGAGGTTCGGGCTCATTCAGTATCTGGAGGGCGACATGAACGTCGACGGGCTGGTCTACGTGGCGCTGGCCGGTCGCGGAATCCTCTACGGGAGCGCCCAGCCATGAGGACCTCAAGCGGCACGCTCTCGTGTTCATTTCGCTCGCGCTCCCGTGCGTGCCAACCCCGAGCGGCCGACATCGCCTCGCCGATCCAGAGCACACCTTGGCGTGCTGCCCACGGTCGTAAAAGAGGCCCTCCCAGCGCGTCCGGAGGTTCAGGGCTTCGGCGCGGTGAACGTCGTCCCCGTAATCTGGATTCCCAGGCAGTTGAACAGCTTGGCCACGGTGTCGAGTGTCTGCGCGGTGGCCGACGGGCCGTAGTCGAAGCGCCCCGAATGATTGTTGATGGTGTTTCCATGGACCTCGCCCCCGGCCATGGCAAGAGGGGCGCCGCCCGAAGGACATACGCCGAGCGTGGGATGGCCGATGGGCGCCGATCCATCCGCAGCCTGGGAGACCTCGGGGCCGATGACGATCACGGGGACACCGTCGCCCGTCTCGAGGACCACGTAGTTGACGGGAAAACCCGCCGCAAAGTAGTAGGCGCCCGTGCCGTCCGGAGCGGGGTGTGGCTGGCCGTCGCCGCCCCACGAGGTCCAGGTCGCAATGGCCGCGGTGGCCGCTGCTCCGCTCTTGGTGTCCGTGACCACGACGGCGAACGGATCCTGCAAAAGCGTCCCGTTGCCGGGGTGCTCGGTCTCCTGCGGCTTGATGTGCGACGGGATGTGCGGCGTACCGAGCGAGCCAATGGCCGATTGTGGAACCGTCGGCGCGGCCGTCGAGGAGGCGGCCCCCCCGCAACAACTCTGGGGTTGGGACATGTACGTCCCGGGTGAGCCGAAGATGTACCCGTTCGCCGGATCGGGCGACCAAGACGTCGCGCAGACGTACATCGGTGCGCTGCCCGGGCCGTCGATCTCGAGGTAGCCCGTCTGCGAGGGTTGCCCCGAGCTGTCCATGCTGCAGGGGGTGACCTTTCCGGTCGGAAGGGCGCCGCAGAGATCCGCCGGAACGGACGGCAAGCCACACGCCGTCGCCACCACGTTGGAGGCTCCACCATCGGAGCCCGAGGATGACTGGGCGCTGGCGTCAGGCTGCGGGTCTCGGGAAAAAGTGACGGGCGACTGCATGTTCCCCCCACAAGCCACACCGAACATCGCGGCGATACCAAAGACACCAAGCCCCCACACCTTTCCGCTCATCCGATCACCCCTCTCCACGAATCGTCAGAGCGATTGGATGCAGGGCATGTGCCCGGACCGAGTGATTTCGGTCAACGGGGATCGGCGCGGTGATTCGTGGGGACGCGAGAACGTAGGCAAACGCGCTGTGAAGTCCCTGCTACCCCGGACACAAAATCGTCACCTTCTCGAGAACCAAGCGTCACACCCTATAGGGAACACCTCGCCACGTCAGAGAGGCAGAGATCGCCGCCATCGCACGCCCCAGTCAAGGAACCGAGGATGGCGCCGGCAAGGGCCGCTTCCTCCGGTATCCGCACCGCGCGACAAAGGCGGGCACGCCCCAGCTCAGCGCGACGAACACCATGGCGTACACTTCCATCAACTTCCCGTCGTGGGTCGCGCGCTTCACGTACGGCGTGACGATCCCCGTGTGGTACTGGAAGAGGTACGAGACCACCACCTGGAACAACACCGCCCCCAGAGCGGCCAGCCAGTACCTCGCCCCCTGTTTCTTCACCAGCCCGATGACCACGAGGAGAACGGCCAAAAGCACGTCGGCGACTCTACTCCGAGGGCGGCGACATGCTGTGCTTCAAAACGGACGCAGATCTACCCCTTGACAGCCTTGGAAACATGGCGTGAGCCGCCCCGGCGCCGAACGTCAACTCTGGCAATCGATGCCCCGTACGATTGCCGAACAAATGGCCCTGTCACTGACGGCCGTCTTCTTCGTCGCCTGTAGCTCTTCTCCCGCGACTCCACGTTCCGATGGCGGGGACGCCGGCCGTTCCGACATGCAGCGGGTCGACGCCGCGTCGGCCGACGGCGGCGGATGCGTTGCCGCAACGGAGTCACCTGACGGGGTGACCTTCAAGGACGAGGTCTGCGGGTGCCCTGCCGGGACGGTCTGCGTCTCGGAGATCGGCGGCCTCGCAGGCGGCGGTGGTTTCTACTGCTCGCCGATTCCGGAAGCGTGTCACGGCCGACCGAGCTGCGCGTGCATGGAGACCTGCGCCTGTGCGCACTTCTCCTTCACGAACCGGGCCTGTTACGACCAAGACGGCTCCATCGCGTGCGACAACTTGATTCGCTGACGCCTCCTCCAGCGCCGCCGGCCCGCCTACTGCTGGATCGACAACGAGAACGAGAGCACGTCGTCCGTCGGACAACTGAGATTCCCGGCGGCGCCGCGCACCTCCGCCGTGAACACGGCCTCTGTTCCGCTCTGCAGGGTCGAGGCGAAATCGGCGCGCCACTTCATGAATGCATTCTCGTTCACCAGAACGGCCGCGGTAACCGTCTTTGCGACCGGTATGTTCACGCCCGGCGTCGACGAGGACAGCACGACGGCCGGGTACATCGTGTAGCCGGGACCACTTGTGTCCGTGAGCGTCACCTGAACCGTCGCCGACTGCCCCGGCGCCGCGGCGCCGTCGACGATCTGAGGATTCGACAGACGCAACGGGCCCACCGCCGCACAAGCGGCGCTCACGTCCTGACTCGCGTCGTTCCCCACGTCCGGGACTCCCCCGTCGCTACGATCGGAGCGGCTGTCGGCAACCGCGTTTCCTCGAGCGTCCGCTGCGGCGTCCGTTCGCGGCGAGCCGTCGACCCCCAGGGGCTTTGACACCTGGTTGCCACCACAGGCCGGAAGGGCGGCGAGAACCGCGGCCAGTGTTACCCACCGGCCCGACCGATCCGCCCTCTCCACCATGCCTCCGCCTTCACGACCCGTCGCAGCTGACGTTGACCACCCCGCCCGTTTCGGTACAGGAGCAGAAATTTCCGGCACCCATGCCGACCGGTACGCAGCCGAATCCCGTATTGGACGACGGGGGACAGAGGCACGCGCAGGAGGTCGGCGTCGACGCGCACGCCACCGGCGTCGGCTGGCAAGAACGTCCCGTCTGACCTGCGGTGCCGGGCGTGTAGCTGTAGCAGAAGGACTCGCCGGCGGTGCAGGTGTCCGCGCCGCAGCTATACACCTGGTTGCCGCCGGCGCCACCCGACGCGCCGCCGCCTTCCCCTCCAGCGCCTCCAGAACCGCCGCCCGACGTGCCGCCCGTCGCTTTTCCGCCGACGCCGCCGGAGCCGGCGGACGCACCGCCCGCCGCGCCTCCGGCGGCACCCCCGTTTCCGCCGGAGCCTGTCGAACCACCCGTCCCTCCATCGGAGCTCGAGGACGAGGTACTGCACGCGAGCAGCGAGAGACTCACCACCAAGAGCGTCGCGCCCAAGGCACCTACCTGGAGTGCTGGTCTGGCTCTGGTCGGCATCTTATTCGCGGCCACGTTCAGCCACATCGTACGGCGCATGACGGCCAGTCGCAGCAACTCGTAGACCAGGCGACTCTTCGTCGCGAAATCGCAGGTGTTTCTGAAATTTCGCGCCTGTTCGATCCCTGACAGCAAGGTCAGCCCGGGGCACCCTGGCTATCGAAAATCTGACGAGCTTCGCCTGGAACGATGGCCTTCTCGGCAGCCGACATGGCCTGACCGTTGCTCACGAGAGGCGCGATGCCGACCAAGATCCTCGCCCTTGCCGGGCTATTCGCGCTCCTGACGTTGTCCGCGTGCGGGTCGTCTTCCAACGGCTCGGATGCCGGCGGGGGGCGCGGTGGTGGAGGAGCCTCCGGCGCGGGCGGCTCGGGAACCGGCGGCACAACCGGAACGGGTGGCTCGACCGACGCCGGCGCGGTCGCCTGCACCATCGGCGGGGAGCCCTGTCCAACCGGCTATAGCTGCGCCTGCGGCGGCCCCGGCGCGGGCCAATGCAGCTGCCACAAGACTTGCACGACCGACAACGACTGCACCTCGCCGGATACGATGTGCGGATGCTCGCCGTCGGATCCCGCGAAGATCTGCGTGAACGCCTGCTTCTGCCTTTGTGGGTAGATATGTCGTCAACCGTGAATTGGCCCGCGCGATCGACCATGAGACTACGCGAACACCACCGAGACGCTGGTCTCGATGCGCTTTTGGATCGCCTGATGCGACGCAATCTATTGCGCGTCGGCCTGCTGGCTGGCCTGTGGGGATGTACTTCGCAGGTGTCGCTCGTCCAGAGGACCGACGCCGCGGCGTCTGCTCGAGACGCCAGCCCCGTGACCGACGGATCGATCGAGACGAGGGACGGGCAGGACGCGCTCGCCTGCTTCCCGCTCTTCCACGCCTGCACCACGAGCGACGAGTGCTGCGCGCCCAATCGATGCCTGAACATCACGGGAACACCGGCCTGCCAACAGGAAGGCCCCGCGCCAAGCGGGACCTGACGCTACGGACAAACCCCGAAGCTCACCACGCAGGTCCCGTTCACGCAGGTGTCACTCGGACAGGCCGCGGTCTTCCCGTCAGGACAGAGCTTGCATGGAGCCCCGATCGCCGGGCAGTCGGCGTCGGCCTTACAACTTGTCCCCGGAGTCGACGACGGACAGCAGTTGCAAGCACATGGCGGACACGTCTGGCCAGCCGGGCAAGCCGGACAGGCGCAGCCGCAGCCACCGCCCGCCGATCCGCCATCCGAGGTGACGTCCATGCGAACGCACGCCCCCGACGGGCAAGGCGCGGCGACGCACGCGAGGCCGAGCTCGACCCAACCGCACGAGTCAGCCGAGTCGGCCGTGCAGCTCGTGGCGTCGGTGTGAGCGGCACAGGGATCGGCCGGCGGCGGCGCACCGCCACAATCACACGGTGGGCACGACGTCCCGGCGGGACACGCTGGACACCCGCAGACCGCCGCGCTGCTCGAGGCCGAGCCGGTCCCGCTTCCTGCCGACGGACTCGTGGTCCCGACTGAAACGGTCATGGTCGTCGTCGCGCCCGCGCTGCACGAGCAGCCGCAAGCCGGGCACACCGCTCCGGGTGCGCAGGCGGGACAGTTACAGGTGCAGGTGCCGGTACTCCCGCCGCCGGCCCCGCACGTGCCCCCGGTGCCGCCGCCGGCGCCGCCGCCACAGTCACACGTACACGCCGGGCAGGCAGCCCCGGCCGGGCACTCGGGACAGCCGCACGTGCACGTGCCGCCGCCACCGGTCCCGCTACCCCCGTCGATGGCGGGTGGGAGCGGCGGGCAGTCGCATTTGACTGGCGGGCAAGCGCCGTCCGCCGGGCAGACGAGCGGTTGAACGCAGAGACAGTCGTTGGGTGAAGGTCCGCGAGCGAAGCAGTATCCGCCACCGTCGCAGCTCTGTCCGAGGGGACAGAGCACGGGCGCATCCAAGGTCCCGGCCGCAGTCGCGGACCAGGCGCAGCGACTGTCCGCCGTACAACGCGCCTGGTCGGTCAAGGTCGCGCACGCATCAGAGGTGACACACGCACCGGCGGGACAGGTCGTCCCCGCCGGGCAGCCGATGTCCACCCACGCGCACGAAGCGCCCGTATCACCTTGGCAGGCCGCCGCCGTGGCGTGAGTGGAGCAAGGATCGCTGACGGCGATCGCTGGAATCACGTGCGACGAATCCCCCCGCGACGGCGTGAGCGACGACTGACACGACAGCAGAACCATGAACGGCGCCCAAAGCCAGGTTCGTTGCATCTCGTGCCTCCAGATTGTTGCCGAGCAAGGGTTAGGCCAACCCGAGATCGACGGTAAGAGCGCATGTCTCGGTCTCTCCAGCGGTTCACGCCATCAGATTTTTGACTGCGCCGGTCAGACCACTCCGATCGTCGGTCTTGCATCAGATCTAGGGTCTTCCAGGGATCTCGCGTGCGCCGAGGCGATTGCCTTGCGCCGGATACGATATAATTCATCACATGATGAATTCTGGCCGTTCGGACCCAAAGACTGTGGTCGCGACGGCGATCGCCGTCCTGTTCGAAGGGTTTCGTGCGGGCGCGGGAACCTTTCGGGTCCTCCTCGACCTGCCGGCACGCGGACGCCTGGGAGCGCTGGCGTTCGCGGAGTTTTCGCGGGCCACGGACCTGTCCACGACCGGCGTCGTCTTCTACGTGGTCTTCGGCGTGGGCGGCGCGCTGGTCACCGGTCTGGCATGGCTGATCGCGGCCCGGAGACAGGCGCCGGCCCTCATTCGGCGTCTCCTGGCCACATCGGCGGTGGCGTCACTCTTGGTCCTTCTGCTCACGACCCAGGCGGCCCCGCTCATGTGGCGAATTGGGTCCGCGCCGCCCGCTCCCGTCCTCCTGGCGGACCTGCTGGACCGATTCACGGCTTGGACCGTCGCCCGCGTCGTCTGTGTGGACGTGTCGTTCGCCGCTGCGCTGACCGCGCTGACGCTGGTCGCCCTTCCTCGACCGCAGGCCGCCTGAATGCCTCCGCGAAGCTCCACCCAGCGTCCGAAACGTGCCGGCCGTCGGGCCGGCGCTGCGGGTGAATCGCGAGAAGCGATCCTGCGGGCAGCGCGGGTCCTGTTCGCCCGCCTCGGGTTCCGCGGGACGACGGTGCGTGCGGTCGCCAAGCGCGCGGGCGTCGACATCGCCCTGGTCCACTACTTCTTCGGGTCCAAGTCGGACCTCTTCGCCGCCAGCGTGGAACTGCCGATCGACCCCGAGCGCGTGACCGCGCTCCTGGCGGCTCGACCGAGCGCGCCCGGCGAAGCGCTGGCGCGCTACTACCTCGAGCATCTCTTCGTGGAGCGCTCCGACGCCATCTCGGCGATGCTGAGGGCGGGGCTGGGAGACCCGGAATGTGTCCCCGCCCTGCGCGCCCTCATCGAGCGGACACTGGTCACCGCCGCCGCCGGGACGCTCGGCGCCAAGGAGGCGCGCTTGCGGGCAGAGCTCGCGGGGGCGCTGATGGTGGGACTGTTCGTCAACCGTTGCATCGTTGGTGTCGAGCCGCTGGGGTCGGCGTCCGTCGACCAGCTCGTGTCGCTCCTCGCCCCTGCGCTCGACGCGTTCCTGGGCGCAGGCGCACAAGTCCGACAGAGAGGAGATCGCTCATGAAGCGAATGGTGTGGTTCGGGACAATCATCGCCGCAGTCCTCGCCTCCGTCTCCGTGGCGGCGGCCCGCGGCAACAGCATCACGGTTCGCGTGTCGACCTTTCGCAGTCTGCAGGGCTCGCTGCGTTGCCGGCTCTACTCACGCGGCGATGGCTTCCCGGGGAAGCCGCCCTTCGAGGCGGAGCAATCGGTCCCCGTCACGGCGAAGAGTATGACCTGTACCTTCGCCTCCCTCGCTCCGGGAACGTACGCCGTGGCGCTGTTCCATGACGAGAACGACAACGGCAAGCTCGACACCAACTTCGTCGGGATCCCCCGCGAGGGAGTCGGCGTCTCCAACAACAAGCTCCGCTCTCTCGGACCGCCCACCTGGAACGACGCGAAGTTCGCCCTGAAGGGCGACGTCGTCCTCGACGTCAGCCTTCACTACTGAACATCGCGAGGGTCAGGTGGTCTCGAACAGCCCCATGAATCCGAAGTCCATGTGGATCTGCTGGTGGCAGTGGAACAGCGTCAGGCCGGGCTGGTCGGCGGTGAAATCGATCTCCGTCGTCTGGTAGCCGCCGAGCATCACGACATCCTTCATGACGCCGGCGATCGGCTGTCCCGCGACGTTCGTCAGCTCGAACGTGTGGCGGTGGAGGTGAATCGGGTGAAGGTCGTCGCTCGCGTTGCGCATGCGCAGCCGGTAACGCTTCCCGCGCTGCAGTCGCCAGTCGATCCCCATGTGCTGCATGTCGAACGCCTTGCCGTTGATGGTCCAGCGGTTGAAGCCGTGGTCAGCGGCGTTGTCCTTGGCGAAGAGCATGTCGATCGTCGAATCGGGCGGGTGGGTGGTCGCCTTCGTCGGGTCGGCGAAGCGGCGGTAGTCCCACCGAAAGGGAGCCGGCTTGTGCCACACGGGCTTGCCTTTTGCGCCCGCGTACTCGACGACGATGCCCATGCCATCGCGACGGTCGTCGTCCGCCAGATCCCCCAGCACCCAGACGCCCGGGTGGCTCATCTCGACGACCGCGCTGATCCGCTCGGCTGTGCCCAACCAGAGGACGGGCACGTCGGCCGGGCGCGGAACCGGGTTGCCGTCGAGCGCGATCACCTTGAACGTATGGCCGGGCAGCGCCAGGCTGCGGTTCTCGGTGGCGCTGCCGTTGAGCACGTGGAACAGCACGCGCTCGCCTCGCTTCACGCGAATGGGTTCGCCGAAGCCGAGCTGCCGGCCGTTGATGGTGAAGGTCCGATACCCGACCTCGAAGCCCTTCTTCATCCCCTTGGCCAGCGACGCCTTCATCTCGGCCTCGCCCTGCTTCTTCTTCAACTCCGGGTCTTCCGCCGAAGGCGCGAGGATGTCCATCGCCATGTCGCCGCCCTGGCTGAGAAACGGCTCGAACTCCTTCAGGGTCAGGAACACCTCCCGGTCGTAGGCACCGGGCTCGCTCGCCCCCTCGATGTACACGGGACCCACCTGACCACTGAACTGACCCAGGTGGAGGTCGCCGCCGGCCCGCACGTGGGTGTGATAGAAGCGCAGGCCCGCCGGCCGAGGCGTGTAGACCACTCGGCGCATCCCGTGCGCGGGGATGTAGGGTGTTCCCTCCTCGGCGGCGCCGTCGACCGAAGCGGGTAGCTGCTGGCCGTGCCAGTGCAATTGCTCCGGCGTGTCGGTGTCGTTGAAGATGTCGACGGAGACCTCGCGGCCCTCCTTGAGGCGCAAGAGCGGCCCCGGGAAACCGCCGTTGTAAGTCGTCGTCGACAAGAACCGCTGTGGGCCGACCTCGACGATCCCCGTCCCGATTCTGATGGTGTGCTCGGCGGGTGCGTACGGCCCAGAGGTGGCGCCGCCGGAGCCCGGCATCGCCACCTGCGCCGCGGCGGGCAGCCCCACGCCGGCGACTCCAGCGCCTGCGATCTTCAAGAATGCCCTACGGTGCATGGAGCGCCGTGGGTACCATGGACACGGTCCAGCGTCGACGGAAGGCATTCTTGATATGAACGACCGACTTCATCGAATCCTCGCGTCCCGCGCACCCCGTGCGGTGTGGCTGATTCGGCTGGCCGTCGCGATGGTGTTCGTCTCGGAGGGCATTCAGAAGTTCCTGTATCCTGCCGCGCTCGGAGCCGGCCGCTTCGCCAAGATCGGGATCCCGGCACCGGCCCTGATGGGTCCATTCATCGGCGTCGTCGAGATCGCCTGCGGCGCGCTGATCCTGGTCGGCCTGTTCACGCGGCTCGCGGGGCTCCTGCTCCTCGCCGATATGACCGTCGCGATCCTGTCGACGAAGATCCCCATCCTCATCGGCCACGGATACTGGGGCTTCGCAGCACCGTCGGGCAAGTCCGGCCTCTGGAGCATGCTCCACGAGGCCCGAACGGATCTCTCGATGTGGCTCGCCTGCCTGTTCCTGCTCATCGTCGGCGCGGGTGGGCGATCAGTCGACGCTCGCCTCGCGCCGGCCGATGGCAGCTGATCCCCAGCCGAGCCCTGATCGAACCTCGCTCGCCGAGTTGGCGACGCTATTCCTCAGGCTCGGTACGACGGCTTTCGGTGGACCCGCCGCGCACATTGCCACGAGTGCATCGGTAGCCGCAGGATGGCCACCTCCACCCCTTGAAATCGGGTAGCCGCCTGGCGTCAGCGTGTCGAGCGCGATCACCGGCCCATCCGCTGGCGAATTCATGGGGCTCCCCCACCATCCTCGTAGATGGCGTCGACGTCGCCCGGGGAGACTGCCTTCGGTTCGTGTTGCCGCCTCTACCCGGAATCAGAGGTTCGGGGCGCCCCATCTATCGCCCTCATCGAGTCGGCTCTCCGGCGTGCCCGGGATTGCACGTCGACCTAACCCCCTACCCTCCAGCCGCGGCGACGGTTGCGATCGCGGGAGCCGCGTTCGTGCAGGCTAAACAGCGAGGCCGCCCTCCTTGAGCCGGCGGGCCCGCCAGAGGAAGTAGAGCGCCGGGTAGACGATCAGCTCCAGGAGCGCCGACGTGACGACCCCGCCGACCATGGGCGCGGCGATGCGCTTCATGACGTCCGCGCCGGCACCGTGCGACCAGAGGACGGGCAGCAGACCGGCCAGGATGGTGGTCACCGTCATCATCTTCGGACGGATGCGCTTGACCGCACCCTGGAAGATCGCCTCGCGAGCCTCGAAGGGGGTGGTCGGGGCGCGTTCCTTCCAGGCCAGATCGAGGTAGAGGAGCATGACGATGCCGGTCTCGGCGTCCAGGCCGGCGAGCGCGATGATCCCCACCCAGACCGCGACAGAGAGGTTGTAGCCGAGCGCGGCCAGCAGCCAGAAGGCGCCCACCAGCGAGAACGGCACCGCCAGCATCACGATGCCCGCCCGGATCGCGCTGCCGCTGTTGACCAGCAGGAGCAAGAAGATCACCGCGAGCGTCATGGGCACCACGAAGGCGAGGCGCGCCTTGGCGCGTTCGAGGTACCGGTACTGACCGGTCCACTCCAGACGGTACCCGCTCGGGAGGACCAACCGCTCCGAGACCGCCTTGCGGGCGTCCCGGACGTAGTCGGCGATCGGGCGGTCGGTGTCCGCGAAGACGTACGAGTACAGCCGTCCGCCTTCGTCGCGGAGCATCGCCGGCCCGTCGCGCGACACCAGCCGAGCGAGCTCGCCGAAAGGGATCTGGGCGCCGTCGGGCGCGGCGACCAGCACACGTTCCAGGTCGGGCAGGCTGGAGCGAAAGTCTCGCGCGTAGCGGACCGTCACCGGGTAGCGCTCCCGTCCTTCGACCGTCGTCGTCACCGTCTTGCCGCCGATGGCGGTCTCGATCGAATCCTCGACGTCCTCGACGTTGAGTCCGTAGCGCGCCGCCGCCTCGCGGTCGATGTCGAAATCGAGGTAGTGACCGCCACCGGCGCGTTCGGCGAAGGCGCTCCGGGTGCCCGGCACCTGCAGGAGCGCCGCCTCGATCTGCCGAGCCACGCGGTCTATCCCCTCCAGATCTGGCCCGAGCACCTGGATGCCAAGGGGGCTCCGGACGCCGGTGGCCAACATCTCGGTCCGCGTCTGGATGGGCATCCACCAGACGTTGGGCATCCCGGTGAACCGCATCGCGCCGTCGAGCTTGCTCACGAGCGCTTCCCAGCTCTCGCCGCTCGGCCAGGCGCTCGGCGGCCGGAGCTGGACGACCGTCTCGAACATCTCCAGCGGCGCGGGATCGGTCGGCGTGGAGAACCGTCCGGCCTTGCCGAACACCCGCTCGACCTCGGGGAACGTCTTGAGCACCCGGTCCATCCGCTGGAGGACGTCGCCCGCGCTGGCCTCGCTCATCCCCGGCACCGCGGTCGGCATGTAGAGCAGCGTCCCCTCGTTGAGGGGCGGCATGAACTCGCTCGACAGCCGGCGGGCTACGGGCACCGTCGCGACAACGAGCAGCAGCGCGCCGAGCACGATCGGCCAGCGAAACCGCAGCGAGAAGCGGCAGACCGGTCCGTAGGCGGCCGCCAGAAAGCGCGCCACGGGATTCTCCTCTTCCCGGCGGATCCTGCCGCGGATGAACAGCGCGGCCACGGCGGGAACCAGCGTCACCGAGAGCAACGCCGCGAACCCCATCGAGAACGTCTTCGTGTACGCGAGCGGCTTGAACAGGCGCCCCTCGGTCCCTTCCAGGGTGAACACCGGAAGGAACGCGACCGTGATGACCAGAAGCGAGAAGAAGATCGGGCGCCCGACCTCCGTCAGCCCTTCAATGACGGCCTCTCCGCGCGGGCCCGGCCGGCCATCGCTCTCCCAGCGTTCCAGCCGCTTGTGGACGTTCTCGACGACGATGATCGCGGCGTCCACCATGGCCCCGATGGCGATCGCGATCCCGCCCAGGCTCATGATGTTGGCGCCGAGGTGCATCGCCGCCATCGGCACGAAGGCCAGCAGCACGGCGATCGGCAGCATCAAGACCGGCACCAGCGTCGAGCGCACGTGGAGCAGGAACAGCAGGATCACGGCCGCGACGACCGCCATCTCCTCGACCAGGGTCCGCCTCAGCGTCCCGATGCTGTCGCGAATGAGCCGAGAGCGGTCGTAGGTGGGGACGACCTCGACGCCCGCGGGGAGCGTCGGCTTCAGCTCCGCCAGACGTGCCTTCACGCCCTCGATGACGTCGAGCGCGTTCTCCCCCTGGCGCATGATCACCACCGCGCCGACCGTCTCCCCCTCGCCGTCCAGCTCGGTGATCCCGCGCCGCTGCGCCGGCCCGATCCGCACGTCCCCGACGTCGCGAACAGTGATGGGCGTGCCGGTTTTGCTCCCCAGCACCACCTTCTCCAGGTCCGCCGCGCTCTTGACGTATCCCCGCCCGCGGACGAAATGCTCGGTCCCGGAGATCTCCAGCACCCGCGCTCCGACGTCGTTGTTCGAGCGGCGGACGGCCTCGGTGACCTGCATGAGCGAAACGCCGAAGCTCTGCAAGCGAACGGGGTCCAGATTCACCTGGTACTCCTTGGTGAACCCGCCCGCGCTGGCCACCTCCGCGACGCCCGGGACACTTTGCAGCGCGTAGCGCAGCGTCCAGTCTTGGAGCGACTGCAGCTCGTCGAGCCCGTGCCGGCCCGACCTATCGACCACCGCGTACTCGTAGACCCACCCCACGCCCGTCGCGTCCGGTCCAAGCACCGGCGCCACCCGGTCGGGGAGCTTGGAGGCCAGGCTCGACATGTACTCGAGCACGCGGCTGCGTGCCCAATATGGATCCGTCCCGTCCTCGAAGATCACGTTCACGAACGACATCCCGAACATCGATTGCCCACGGACGGCCGTCACCCGGGGTGCCCCCACCAGCGCCGTGACGATCGGGTAGGTGATCTGGTCCTCCACGAGATCCGGCGACCGCCCCATCCACTCGGTGTAGAGGGTCACCTGCACGTCCGAGAGATCGGGGACCGCGTCGAGCGGTGTGCGCCGGAGCGACCAGGCGCCCGCGGCCGTGGCCAGGCCCACCAGCAGGAACACGACGAAGCGATGGCGGGCAGAGAGCGCGATCAGGCGCGCGATCACGGGGAGCTCCAGCGCGGCAGCGCGTCCCGAAGCTTCGCCTCCGAGGACAGCAGGAAGGTGGCGGCGGTCGCCACCCGGTCGCCGGCAGACAGACCGGCGCGGACCTCGTCGTCGTCACCCGCCAGCGCCCCGACTTGGATCTCCACGGGTTGGAAGCGGCCGCTCCCGCGGTCGACGAAGACGTACCGGTGCTCGCCTGACATGAGGACCGCCGAGTCGGGCACGGCGAGCCGCCGCCCCAGGGGCGCCTCGATCGAGACCTCGGCGAACATCCCCGGTTTGAGCGCCAGCCTGGGGTTCGCCAGCTCCAGCCGCGCCCCCAGCGTGCGCGTCTTCTCGTCAACGGTCGGCGCGACGAACGTGACCCGTGCGGAGAGCGGGTCGGAGATCGCGCCGACGCGGACCCGCGCAGGTTGGCCCACCGAGACCAGCCCCGCGTCGCGTTCGGCGATGGCGGCCTGAACCCAGACCCGTCCCAGATTCCCGACACGATAGAGCGTCGTCCCTGACTCTACGCGTGCCCCTTCGACGATGTTCTTCTCCAAGACCACGCCCGCGACGGGCGCCGCGATGGTGACCCGACCGTCTGCCTTTCCGGAGCTCTCGACCGCCTGAATCTGCGACGGCGACAGGTCCCAGGAGGCGAGCCGCCGTTCGAGACCGCCGGCCAGCGGCCCGGCGGCTCCCGATCGTCGCGCTGCGAGGATCTCCTCCTCGGCCGAGAGCAACTCGGGACTGTAGACGAGGCAGAGCGGCTGCCCCTTGCGGACCGCCTTGCCCGTCTCGCCCACGAACACCTTCTGCACATACGCCTCGTACTTGAGCGTCACGTCGCCGACGTTTCGTTCGTCCACCACGACGCGGCCTGCCGCGCGCAGCGTGACCGCCAAGGCGCGCCGTTCGACGGTCGCGAGCTTGACGCCGATGAGCTGGCGTCGCTCGGCAGAGACAGAGATGTCGGTCGAGGGACCCTCCGATCCCGGCTGCTCGATGGCGATGCCGGGGCGGCCGGTCGCCACCTTCATCTTCAGCTCCTGGCGAGCGTGCCCCGGAGCGTCGATGGCCAAGGTCAGGTACCAGTCGCCGCCCATGGAGAGCGGATAGGTGACGAGGTATCGGCCTCCACCTCCGGCGTCCGTCTTTCCCGTCCCCTTCATCTCGGGCATGGCGCCCATCGCCGGCATGTCCCAGACGAAGCCCAGCGCGGCGCCGTCGAGCGACCGCCCCGCCGCGTCCCGCAGGACGACGCTCAAGTGGTTGTCGCCCGTCCGGGGCGGATCGGGGTCGCTGCCGAGCGTGACAACCAGGTCCCCGGCCCTGACGACCGTCTCGGCCCCGGCTGACGCCGACGGCCCGGGCACCAGGAGAGCCAACGCCAGCAGCACCGGCGCCGCCGGTGTCCGCGGCCGGGTCACGGCGATACCTCCTCGTGTCCGGTGTGCCCTCCGGCCGTGGAGGCCCGCACGAGCCCCAGGTCGCCGCCGACGGCGCGTTCGAGATCGGCCAGGCGCTGCGAGTACGCCGCCAGGTGAGCCGCCAGATCCAGCTCGTGCATCTGGAGGTCGCGTTCGGCGTCCAGCACCATCGCGAACGTGCCGCGACCGGCGCCGTACGACGCCAGCGTGCTCGACAGCGCCTGCCGCGCGAGCGGAATCAGCTTGTGGTGAAGCTGGGCCTGTCGCGTCTCGGCCTGTACTTCCGCGAAGGCGTCGGCGACCTCGGCCAGGATCCTGTTTTCGAGAGAGCGCCTCTCGGCCCGAGCGGCGGCGAGGCGGGCATCTGCCTCTTCTGCGCGCGCTCGGTTCTTGCCCGAGAAAATCGGCAGGTTTCCCTGAACGCCCAGGAACAGGAAGTCCGCGGGGCGACTGCTGCCTCCGAACATGTGCATCTCGCCCGCCGACGCCGCGAGGTCGGGAACTCCGCCCGCCTGTGCCAGCCGCCGGCGAGCCAAAGCGGCGCGCGCGGCCGCCCCGGCGACCGAGAGCTCCGGTCGGTCGTGGAGGGCGCGCGCGCGAAGCTCTTCAATCGGTGGCAGCGCCGCGAGGACGCCCGGCTCCACGGTCTTGCCGACCGCGCTCCCCGGTGGCCAATCGAGCAGCGCCACCAGCTTGGCGGCGGCAGCCGCCCGCCGGCCGACCGTCGCTTCCCGATCGGACTGCACCTTGAGGGCCTCGCTCTCGGCCCGCAACACCTCCGACTCCTCTCCCCGCCCGGCCCCGAGGCGCGATGACGCCGCAGCGACGAGCGTCTCCAGGTTCCGGCCGATCTCGCCGTCGACCTCGAGCGTCCGGTCGGCGAGGAAGAGGTCGAAATAGGCCTTGGCGACCTGGTTCTCGACGTCACGGGCGCGGGTGGCGGCGCCCGCGCTGGACATCTCCGCCACCGCGCTCGCCTCCTCGCGCCTCGCCGCTCGCTTCCCGCCGAGTGGAATGGGCTGGGTCACGTTCACCATGAGCGGCACCGTCGACAGGTCCACCGGCATGTTCCAGAGCTGGACCATGAGCGTCGGGTCGTCGAGCGCCCCGGCGCCCGAGACAGTCGCCTCGTCGGCCCGCGCCTGTTCCCGGGCGGCGACGATCTCCGGATTGTTCCGCCTCGCCTCTTCGAGGAGGTCTGCGAGACGAACCGGCGAAGCGATAGATGTTGGTGGAGCGACAGCAAGGAGGAAGAACAGCGGACGGAGCATTGGACAGACCTCAGGCGAACGGCGTTACAGATCGGGCGGGGCTCCCGGGGCGTGAGAAATGCCTCCGGCATCGAAGTGGCGGCGCCCAGCCCTTTCGGGCGAGCGCGACTGCGCAGTTACCTGCGCCGCGTGCCGGCGGGATAGCGCGTATCGGCGCGCCGGCTGCCGCTCCGATCAGATCAAGAGGGCGTGCGTGAAGAGGTACGGCGGCGAAAACGATGCGAACGAACCGGAGTCGATCCGGACATCTCGCGCGCCCAGAGAGGGGGCCGCCTCTTCGAGCAGCGCTGGCGGGAGCCTGCCGACTGCCAGCGAGGGCCCTTTGAGTCCGGTCTCGGGACTCGCTGCCGGAAGCTTCGTCGTCGCGACGACGGCGCGTTCACAGCAGTCGCGCTCGCTGATCGACGCGTGTTGCTGAAGCTGGGCGAGCGGCTGCTCCGCCCCGGGGCAACAGTCGGGCACCAAGATGCCGGTCAACGCGCAACGAACCTCGAGATGGCTCGACGCCGAGAGAGCGAAGGCCAGCACCGGCGCCACGAATAGCGCCCGCAGCCAGCCCCTCCATCGACGCTTTCTCACGAGATCAGGTTGATCGGGATCTGCGATCGCGTCAAGGCGGCCGTCATCCACCCCCGGGGCAGCGCGGTCGGTTGCAACGTTGCTCTCCTTGGGACTGCAGGTCCGCTCACGCGCGAGCGGCTCTGCCGCTGAAGTCCCTCGCCCGACCACGTTGAACCACTGCGGGCATTCCGACGTTCCGTTATTCTTCGGTGTCGACCGAAAGTGCTGCAGACCCTCCTGGGTGGTCTGGCGAAGGAGCACGCGAAGACGACCACGACCGGACTACGCCGGACGGGAAGCCGCCCAGCAAGGGGCCATCGAACGGGTCACGGCCGCGCTGCACTGATTCTGGTGCGAAGGGGGTTGTACCCGCTGTGCACCCGCTGTATATTGCCCGCCCTCACTTAGTCTAAGTAGTTGAAAATACAAGCGGTCGTGGCGGAACTGGTAGACGCGCCAGATTCAGGTTCTGGTACCCGCAAGGGTGTGGAAGTTCAAGTCTTCTCGACCGCACAATTTTCAGGCAGTCAGGGCGACGACTCGAGCTGCTCCTCGCGGGGCAAGCCGCCGTTTTCGTCGACGTCTCGCCTCAGTTGAGGCTTGGCTGCGCGTTTCGGTTCTGCGAGTCGTCGCCCGCAGCGCACCGCAACAGGACGTCGGCCGTCAGCGCGCCCGAGGTCCCGTCCGGGGGCAGGCTGATGGCGCTGCCGCAGCCGGTTCGAACGAAGCTGCTCACGAGCAGCCTCAGCTCTCCTTGCGCGATCTCCCTGGACGGCCATGAGAACCGAACGGCGCAGGTCGTGCTCCGGCACTCGGCGCCCTGGTACCTGGCCTTCACGGTGTCGGGGACCCGCTGGAACATCGTCCCGATCTTCTGCTCCATGGCCGACGCCCAGCGCTCGTTGCGTGGTTCTGCCGCGCTTTGCGCCAGTCGCGCCTGATGCTCCTGATATTCACCCCTGGCTTTCTCGGCCCGCTCGGCGGCGGTGGGCAACTGAGAAGGCGTCGCCACCGTCGGCGGCGACGGTGGCGGATGGCCCTCGAGCGTCGTCAGTCGATTCTCGATCTCGGCCATTCGGAGCTTTTGACTGGAGATAATCTCGGCCAGGCGCGCATTTTCATCGGTCAAAGATCGATCCGTTTCGGTGATTGGGCGAGGGACCGCGTCGGCATCGGGCCGACCGCTGAGCCGATGCGCAACCAATGTTCCCAACCCCACGGTGGCCGCCGCAAAGAGAGCGGCGACCACCGCCTTCGCACGGAAGGACAAGACGACCGACCTCGACGCTCTCTCAGTAGTACCCGACCCCGTAGATCTGATCGACCGCGCCGTGCTCCGCGGAGATGGTGACAAAGTAATAGTCCCACTCGCTGATCGTTCCGATCCCGAACCCGGCGGCGTTCACATCGAAGTTTCCCGCCCCGGTCGCCGTGGCGATCCCCGGGAGATTGCAGTCGGCCGAACCGCCGCTCCAGCTCTGACGACAGGCCGTCACGGCCACGGTGTCGGCACCACTCGTGTGAAAATCGCCATAGATGCCGCTGTTGAATCCGCCTCCGAACATGTCGGTGGTCCCCGAATAGTCGGAAACGAACGGACAGTTCGCTATATAGCTGTCGATCGCGTTTTGAAAGGGCGTGCAGGCATATCCAGAGATCGTTCGAACCGCGCCGCTCGGCCATGCGGCGTTGGCCGGCAGGGAAAACGCGGAGGCCCCGAGAATGACACACGTCGCAACGACCACGGCAGACAGCTTGTTACGCATCGATTTGTTCTCCAGGCAATTGGTTGTCTCGTTGATGCGATGGCGGGTAACACAATCAATACGGCTCTGCTCGACGGATTGGTTGCTGGAATCGAATCGGGCGCGGGGCGCAGGCCGCCCGTTCGGCGAACGGCATGCAGGCGGGCCGGCACGTCGAGATCGTCGACGCGGCGGTCGCGCCAGCGCGACCGTGAGCCCGCTGGTAGCTCGGCCGCGCCGCGGGCCGTGACGATGCACGGCGGGCTTCGCCCCCGAGGCTGCTAGATGTAGAACTCCCCATCGATGCCAGGTCCCCCGTCGCACATCCTCCCCCCCGAGGCGCGAGAGCTGGTCGCGCGCTACGTGGCCGGGCTGGCCTGGCGGCCGGTCACCATCGCGCTGGTCGGGGTGGCGGCGCTGGTGGCGCTCTCGCCCTGGCTTTCGCGGCTGCTCGAGCGGCGGGCCGCCCGCCTGGGCGCGCTGGCGGTGGCGATCGCCGCCGCGCTGGTGGCGGCCTGGCGGGTCAAGTGGGTGGCGGACGACGCCTTCATCTCCTTCCGCTACGCGGAGAACCTGGCGCGCGGGCACGGCCTGGTCTGGAACCCGGGCGAGCGGGTGGAGGGCTACACCAACTTCCTCTGGACGGTGCTGCTGGCCGGCGCCATCCGCGTCCACCTCGACCCGGTGCGCGTCTCGGTGGTCCTCGGGCTCACCAGCTACGCGCTGCTCCTGGTGACGGTCTTCCGGCTGGGCTGGCGCCTGCTCTCCGAGAAGCGGCGGGCGCTGGCGCTGCTGCCGCTGGCGCTGGCGGCCACCAACCCCTACCTGATCTCCTTCGCCACCTCGGGCCTGGAGACCATGTTCGTCGCCCTGATGGTGACACTGGCGTTCGAGCGCGCGGAGGCCGGCTGGCCGCGCGCCGCCGGGCTGTGCGCCGCCGCCGCGCTGATGGCGCACCCCGACCAGGCGATCCTGGTGGCGGCGCTGGCGGGCGCGCTGGCCCTCGATCGCGCGCGCCGCCGCGAGGCGCTCGTCTACTGCGCGACGGTGGCCGCCGTCTTCGTCCCCTACTACCTCCTGCGCTGGTGGTACTACGGCGAGTTCTGGACCAACACCTACTACACGAAGTCGGCCTCGGCGGCCTACTTCTCCCAGGGGTTCACCTACCTCGGCATGGCGCTGCTGTCGGGCGGCCTGTGGGGCCTGATCGTCCCGGCGATCGTGGGGATGACCGCGCGGCGGGCGCGGCTCCTGCGCTTCTTCTGCGGGCTGGGGGCGCCGCTGTTTCTCTTCTACATCGCCAAGATCGGCGGCG
>DASZVW010000728.1:0-8262 GCA_035546895.1 Polyangia bacterium | reverse complement strand
GCCCGGCCCGGCGGCTTCCGCCGCACCTAGGGCTCCGGCGCCAGCCGCGCCCCCCGCCCCGCCCAAGTGAGGGGAGACCCCAAGCGAGGAATCACGTCCATATTTTTGGCATTGCTGCTGGCCGTCGCGCTGGCGCCGTCGCGCGCGCGCGCCCAGGCCGCCGCCGCGCCGGCGGCTGCTCCCGCCAACGCCGCCCCCAAGGTGAAGGTCGAGCACGGCGCCGGGGGTAAGAAAATCTATCGCATCACCGATGAGATCCGGATCGAAGGCAAGATCCAGAAGCCCGAGGCGTTTTTCTTCTACCAGAAGTCGAGCATCAACTACGACTGGCAGGAGCTGAAGCAGGACTTCATCCCGAAGATCCTGGACAGCGTCTCGCGTTCACCGTTCTGACCGTTCTAGTTGACCGTTCTAGGGGAAACCGGAAACCGAAGAGAAGGGAACTGACGAATGGCGACCCAGGCAGCGGCCCGACAAGCGCAGGTGGGATCGGCACCCAAGCCCAAGATCCTTCGGATCGGGATCATCCAAGGCGGACGGATCGTCGAGGAGCGACTGGTCCGTAAACGCGAGAACATCACCATCGGGCAGTCGGCGAAGAACATGTTCGTCGTCCCCTCGGACGCGCTGCCGCGCAACTGGCTGCTCTTCGAGGCGAGCGGCAGCCAGTACGTGGCGCACTTCTCCGACGGGATGGACGCCCGCATCGCCGTCGGCAACGAGATCATCTCGCTGTCGCAGCTCAAGCAGACCGGCAAGATCCAGAAGAAGGGGACCAGCTGGCCGCTCCCGCTCGACGAGCGGTCGCGCGGGAAGATCTCACTGGCCGACATGACGATCCTGTTCCAGTTCGTCACGCCGCCGCCGCCCCAGCCACGGCCGCAGCTCCCCGCCTCGGTGCGCGGGTCTGCGCTGACCGGCGTCGACTGGTTCTTCACCACCATCGCCGCGATCTCGTTCCTCATCCACCTGGTCCTCATCATCTACCTGCGCAGCGTCGACTGGCCGCGCAAGCCGGACATCGAGGCGGTCCCCGATCGCTTCGTGCAGATGGTGATGAAGAAGCCGGAGGAGAAGAAGCCCGAGGTTAAGAAGCCGGACGACACGGCCAAGAAGGACGAGGCCAAGAAGGTCGAGAAGAAGAAGGGCCCCGACGAGGAGAAGAAGGTCGCGCCCAAGCGCGAGCTGACCGACGAGGAGAAGGCCAAGCTGGCGGAGGAGAAGGCCAAGGCCGACGCCGAGCGCCGGGCGCGCCTCGCCGACCAGGTGAAGCAGACCGGCCTCCTCAAGCTGCTGGGCGCCAAGTCCGACGGCGAGGGGTCAATTGCCGATGTGCTCGGCAAGGGCGACGTCGATCGCGACCAGGAGAAGGCGTTCCAGGGGGTCGGGGGCGTCGGCGTGGCGAACAACAACGACCAGCTGCGCGGCATCAAGTCGGGCGGCAGCGGCTCGGGCCGGGTGGCGAGCGTCACCGGCCTGCGCGGCGGCGGCTCGATCGCCGGCGGCGGCACGGGCGCGGCGGCGACCGAGAAGAAGGTCTCCGGCGTCGTGAAGAGCGAGGCGCCGGCGGTCGACGGCGAGCTCGATCCGGCGATGGTGGCCAAGGAGGTGCGCACGCGCCTCGGGGCCATCAAGGCCTGCTACGAGCGCGCGCTCAAGCGCAACCCCAACCTCAGCGGTAAGGTGGTCATCCACTGGACGATCACCCAGGCCGGAACGGTCTCGGGCGTCGACGTCGAGACCGACACGCTGGGTGACGCCGAGGTCGCGAGCTGCATCAAGTCCCTGGTGGCGCGCTGGCGGTTCCCGGCCCCCTCCGGCGGCTCGGTGGAAGTGTCATTCCCGTTCGTCTTCCAGGCCTCACAGTAAAGTCACGGCAGAGGAGTTGACGCGGACGCAATCAGAAAGGCACCTACAGAACGGCCGGGTAAGGGCATCTCGGCCGTTGACACACCTCGAAGCCATGCCTATAATCCCAGGCGATATTGTAACTATGTGATTTCGTTCTAATTTCCTGTAATAACTCAGCGGTAGCAGGGCGAAAGGACTGGCGCTGTGGTCAAAACAAAGCTCTTAATCGCGACGACGACGATCTTCCTCGGCGGAAGTGTCTTCGCGCAGGGTCCTGCCGCCCCTGAAACGCCGCCGCCGCCGGGAGCCCCGGGCGGCTCGGTCGATCTCTCGGTCAAGCAGCGTCCGGTGCTGACGCCGGTCGAGATGACCAATCAGGCCAAGGAGTACTTCAAGGGGATGGGCGACGTCCTCAAGCGCATCCAGACGCTTCAGGACCAGGCCAAGCGAGAGAAGGACATCATCCGGCTCAACTGCGTGACGGACAAGCTGGTCCAGGCGCGCGTGAACGTGAACATCGCCGAGCAGTCGATGGCCACCTTGCAAGAGAGCATCGCGCGCAACGACGAAGGTGAAGAGACGCACGATTTCACGCGTCTCACGATCGTGAATCAAAAAGTCACCGTTCTGGGCGCCGAGGCGGAGAACTGCATCGGCGAGGATCTCAGCTTCGTGGGCGCCACGCGCGTCGACGTCGAGGTCGACCCGAACATCCCGCAGTACGACCCCACCCAACCGGGCAGCCCGTTCATCGACATCACGCGCCCGCCCGAGGCGAGCCCCGTCGACTGACCGCACGCACGCCCCGTCGTGCCGGTCACCCTCCTTTCGTCGAGATAGAGATACCCTTCTATGAACCGCCGCCTTGCTCTGTCGATCGCCCTGGGCGCCCTGCTCGCCGGTCGAGCCGCGTTCGCGCAAGAAGAGGTCACGATCGGCTACCAGGGGCTCCCCTACAAGTCGACCGGTGAGAGCAACACCGGGATCCAGGTCTCCGACGGCGTCCTGTTGCATGCGGGCGTCGGCGCGGAGGCCGGTTACGACACGAATGTCTTCTTCTCGTCGTCCAACGCCATCGGTTCGTCGATCATCCGGGTGATGCCCTACCTCGAGCTCACCAATGCGACCCGGACGGGATCGACGAGCAAGGTGCTCACGTTCGACGCTCGAGCCGGCCTTCAATATCGGCACTACGGGAACTCGGAGATCTCGTCCACCTACGCCGATTCCTGGAACCCGAATGCCGGGCTCTCGGTAGGCCTGGGCGGGGCCCAACTCGCGTTCAGCGTGGCGGACGTCTTCGCCCGCATCGAAGATGCGCCGTACGCGACGCCGGTGAACACGGGGGCCAACGGTATCCCGAGCGGCGCAGCACCGATCGAGCGCACCAACAATCAGGCATCGATTGAAGGGCGTTGGTCGCCCGGCGGGGGGCGCCTCACGGCGATGCTCCGCTACACCAACATGGTCAATTTTTACGACGACAACGGTCCGGGGAGCTACAGCTACGCGAACAACGTCTCGAATACGCTGACGCTGGACGTGGCCTGGAAGTGGCTTCCGAAGACCGCCGTCTTCCTCGATGTCCAGCAGGGCTACATCTTCTACACGCAAGAGGCGCGGGCCAACACGAACCAGCTCTTCAACTCGTATCCACTGTACGTGACCACCGGCCTCCGTGGTCTTTTGACCGAGAAGACGTCGGCGGTTCTGAGCGTCGGTTATGTGAACGCCTTCTACTCGCAGGGGCAGTCGACGCAGGGCTTCTTGGGCAGCACCTACCTCGACCTGGCGTTCACCGCCCGCCTCACCCAGCTCAGCCGTGCCGTCGTGGGGTTCCGTCACGACTTCATCAATGCGGTGATCTCCAACTTCGCTTACGAGGAGAGCGCCTATGCCTCGTACGTGCAGCAGATCGCCGGACGGCTGGGCCTCGATCTCTCCGGGCGATACAGCTACTTGTCGTATCAGGGCCGGGCGAACGACATGGTGCAGCAGGGCCGCGTCGACAATTTCGTGCAGGTCGGGGCGTCGCTCGATTATTTCATGCGGAATTGGGCTTACGTCGGCGTTGGCTACTCGCTGCTCTACACTCACAGCAACATCTCGATCGACGACTACGTGAAGCATCAGGTGTTTGCGCGCCTGGGTATCACGTACTAGTCTCTGCGGTCGATGTCGGTGTCCCTTCGTCCGGCCTGGCCGGTGTTGGCCGCGGTGCTGCTTCAGTCGGCGTGCTATCCGGCCGCCAAGCGCCCGGCCACCGTCACCGACGAAGTCAGCCCGCCCGAAGACAAGATCGGCGTCGACGATACGTTCGACGTCCGCGTCTACGGGGAAGCGGATCTCTCCGGGACGTTTCGGGTGGCGACGGACGGCACCGTGGACTATCCATTGGCCGGGCGTCTCCCGGTGGCGGGGCTCCGAACGGGCGAGATCCAACAGCTGATCGTCAACGGGCTCCGGGGCAAGTATCTCAAGGATCCTCAGGTGGTGGTCACCATCAAGGATCGCAACAGCCAGAAGATCTCGGTTCTTGGCCAGGTCACGAAGCCGGGCCAGGTCGTGTACTACCCCAACATGACGATCGTCGACGCGATCGCCAGCGCGGGAGGTTTCACCGGCATCGCCGCGAAGAACTCGGTCAACCTGCGGCGTCAGACGGGCGGCAAGATCGAGACCCACGTTCTTCCGGTCGCAGACATCAGTGAAGGGCGCTCTCCTAACGTGATGGTCCTTCCGGGTGACGTCCTCGTCGTCGACGAACGCGTCTTCTGACGTCGTTGCTTCCGTGCCGGCTGGTGCCGGTCCCCGCGGCGGGCGCCGTTCGGGCCGGCGACGCTCTCGCCCGGCGGAGCTTCTGACCGAGGTCGGCGTCGGGTGCTGTCTCGCCGTCGTGGTCGCCGCTCCGCTACTCGCCGGGGGCGTCCACCGAATCCCCACCGCGGCCCTGCTGACCGCCGGCCTGCTCGGCTTCGTCGCCTTCGTCGCCGGCCTGAAGCTGCAACGGAGAACGCTCCGGGCCGGCCTCGTCGTCCTCGCCCCGCTCGCCTTCGTCGTGGTGCCGCTCTTGCAATCGGTGCCGTTGCCCCTCGGTCTCCGTGGCGTGATCGATCGAAATGGCACGCAGCTCCTGCGCGACGACCAGACCGCACCGACCGCGGTCTGGCCGCTCAGTCTCGATCCACCGGAGACTCGCGTCGACGTCGGGCGGGCCGCGCTCGGCCTGGTCGCTTTCGTGGTGGCATTTCACCTCGCCTCCGGTCAGAAGCGCCGCCACTGGGTCGCGCGCGCGATAGGCGCGGTCGGGATCACCGCGGTCGTGATCGGGCTCGGCCACCGCATCCTCGGCGTGACCCGGCTCTACGGGATGCTGGCTGTGTCGCCGCGGTCACTCCTCGTGGGTCCGTTCGTGAACGCCAATCACACCGCCGAGTTGCTGGAGCTCGCCGCGTTCGTCTGCCTCGCTTGCTCCTTCCAGCGTCCGACCGCGCTCAACCGCATCGGTTGGACCGTCGGAATGCTCCTCTGCGCGGGGGGGGCCACCGCGACGCTCTCCCGTGGTGCGGGCGTGGCCCTCTCGGGAGCGGCGGCCACCTTCGTGATCCTTCGCTACTTCTCGGCTGACCTCGATCCGGCGGGCCGCCGGCGTGCGTCGATCGCGTGGGGCGTCCTCCTCCTCGGTATCATCGTGCTCGGCGCAGGTGCGCTGGGGGCCGGGCGGATCATCGAGCGCTTCAAGACCGACAGCGTGACGACGGACGTGCGCTTGCGGCTGTGGCGAAACGGGCTGGCCGTCTTCGTCGCGCACCCGATGGGCATCGGACGGGGCGCGTTCAGCCGGGTGTTCCCAATTTACCGAACGCTGAAGGTACCGTTCCCTCTCCGGTTCGCCTTTCTCGAGAACCAGCCGCTCCAGATCCTGGTGGACTGCGGTTGGCTGTTTTCGCTCCTGATCGGGGCGGCGCTGGTGGTCGTGGCCTGGAAGATCGTCCGCCACGGCCGCAGGGACAAGGTGGAGATGGCCCTCATCTGCGGGTTGGTCGCCGTACTCCTCCAGAGCGTCGTCGACTTCGGCCTCGAGACTTTGGGTGTCCTGCTCCCCTTCGCCGCTTGCCTGGGGACCGTCCTCGGCCGTCTCCACGATCGTTCCGAGGGGATCTCCTGGACGTCGAAGGCGAGTTGGGCCCTGCCGGCGCTGGCCGCCTCCGCGTTGGTCTTCGGGATAGCCTCGACCGCTCACCCGAGCTTCGACAATTTCGACGCCCTTCTCAAGCAGCGCCGACCGCCCGAGGCTCAGCTCGAGCTCCTTCACCGGGCGGAGGCGGTTCACCCGCTCGACTACTTCTATGCTCTCGAGGAGTCGCGGTTCGACCCGCTCCGGGGCCCTCCGGGCGCAGGCTCGCCCCGCTTGCACGCTCTCAACCGGGCGATGCGGCTCTGCCCCGCCTGCGAGGCGGTACACGTCGCCGCGGCCCGAAGCCTCTGGCACATGGGCCTGCGGCCGCAGGCGCTGCTCGAATGGCGGCTGGCGATCGATCTTCAGCCGAGCCTGTTCTCCGCCACCCTGGGGGAGCTGTACGCGTCGGGGGCCAAGCCCGAAGAGTTGGCGGCGGTCGCTGCCTCGCGAGCTGATCACCTGCTCGAGCTGGTGACCTTCCTTCGTGGCCGGAACCGGACCAACGATGCCTTCGTGGTCCTGGGTCAAGCCGAAGCCCTGGGCGCGCCCCGGGGAGAGATCCTGTTGGCGCGGGCACAGCTGGAGTTCGAGCAGCACCAGATCGCCCAGGCGGCCGCCACCGCCGAAGAGGCCCGTCGGCTGGGAGTCCAGGACGCGCGGCTGGAGATCCTGCGCGCGCGTCTCATCCTCGCCCAGAAGGGCGCCGACGCTGCCGACCAGGCGCTCGCCATCCTCGATGCGGCCGCCGCCCGCGCGCCCATGAACGTGGCCGTGCAGAACGAACGCGTCGATCTGGTGGTGCACTACAAGAAGTGGCAAGCGGCCGAGAGAGCGCTCGAGGGGCTCAAGCAGGCCCTCTATGAAGCGTCGGGCGCCGCGACCGGTGCTCACATCTGGGCCGCGCGGGTCGCCAGCGAGCTCGGACGCTGGACGAACGCGCTCGGTGAGTACCGGATCGCGCTCGCCGACACACCGAACGACGTCACGCTTTGGCTGGAGTTCGCACGGGCAGCCATCACCGCCGGGCGAGACGACACCGCCCGCGAAGCGCTGGCCCAGGCATCCCGCCTCAGCCCGAACAGCCCCGATATCGCTGCCGCCCAGCGAGCGCTGGACGAGCGCCAGGCACGTTTGCGGGCCAGCGCCGGGATGGCTGTCCCGAGCAGCCCGTGACGGGTAAAACTTGGTAAACTGGCCGGCCCCACAGCCATGAAGACGGTCTGGTTTGCCGCGCTCGCCGCGGCGATGTGTCTCGAAGGCCTCGGGCGGCGTTACCTGGCCTTCATTCCATCGGGTGCTTTCTACTTCCTCAAGGACGTCATCCTTCTCTTCGGTTACGTCCAGTTTCGGCCCAAGCGGCCGGTCATCCGAACACTTCGCCACCTCTACCGCGGGTTCGAGGTCGTGTGGGTCATGGCGCTTTTCTGGACCGTGGCCGAGATGTTCAACCCGAACCAACAATCGTTCGTCCTGGCGCTGGTCGGGCTGAGATCGTACTGGCTCTGGTGGCTCGCTCCCGCGGTGATCGCGGGGGTGCTCATGGACGAGAAGGAAAAGCAGCGCGCGATCATCGCCCTGCTGGTCATCTCCGGCATCGTCGCGGCGTTCGCCGCCGTCCAGTTTGCTTCACCTCCCGACTCGAACGTCAACATGTACTCGGTCTGGAACGGTGAGCAGATCTACGCCGCCGACGTGGCCGTCGTTCAGAGCACGGGAAGGGCCCGCGTGGCGTCGACCTTTGCGTTCGTCAGTGGTTTCGTCGATTTCACCATCTTGGTGCCGGCACTGATGCTGTCGCTGGGACTCGATTCCGCGAGTCCCACCGTCCGTCGGGGCGCATTGATCGGGACCTTCGCTACCGCGGCGGTCGTCCCCATGTCGGGCTCGCGCAGCTCGGTCGTCACCGGGGCCGCGGTGTTGGCCATCATGCTCTGGGCGTCCGGTCTCATTTTCACGCGGGTCGGCCGGCGGGTGATGGTCGGCGCGGCCGTGACGGCCGTGCTCTCGGTGGTCGCTTTTCCGGAGGCCTTCCAGGGCGTCCAGAGCCGGTTCGCCGACGAGGCGGAGACCACGGGACGGTTCGAGTCGATGGCGATGTTGCTCCCGCCCGTGGCGATGACCAGCTTCGAGTACCCCTTCATGGGCGTGGGCACAGGGATGGAACAGAATGCGCGCGTCTCGATGGGCGTCGAGACACGCTACGATACCGAGCCCGAGATTGGTCGATATCT
>DASZVW010000727.1:0-2054 GCA_035546895.1 Polyangia bacterium | reverse complement strand
GGCCGGGGCCTCGGGCGCCGCGTCCCGCGGGGCGCCCGCCTCCGCCGTCGCGCCGGCCTCCCGGGTGGCGTCGCGCGCCTCTCCGTCGGCGCGCGCGTCGCGCGCGGCGGCGTCGGTGAGCGCGCCCCGCGCGCCGCCGGTCATGCTCACCTTCCCGCAGCCGGCCATCACGGCCAGGACCGCCACGGCCACCCGTGACGCCGCCCGCGCTCTCGCCCAGGACCCCATCGCCAGGCGGTAACGCCGCCCGCGCCGACTATTCCCGCGCGAACCGCCGCCAGGTGCCGCCGATCCGCCGCTCCTGCGGCAGGAAGGCCAGCTTGTAGGCCATCGAATGGTTCTCCCGGATGGCGAGCCCGAGGTAGAGCCAGTCGAGATCCCAGCGCCGGGCGAGCGCGAGCTGGGTGAGGATCGAGTAGGTCCCCAGCGAGAGCGCGGCCAGCGCCGGGTCCCAGAAGGTGTAGACCGCCGAGAGCGCGCGGGCGCCCCGGTCGGTGACGGCCACGCCCGCCAGCCGGCCGCCGACCCGGTAGCGCAGCTCGAACCCCTCGACGCAGCTCTCGGCGAAGAAGCTCTCGTACTCCAGCGCGTCGATGGGCGGCCGGCCGCCGTGGTCCAGCCCGCGCCCCCGCTCGTGCGCGCGATAGAGCGCGAGGCGCGCCTCGTCGACCTCCAGCGGGCCGAGCTCGACGGTGACCGCGGCGTCCCCCTTGACCCGCGCGCGCCGCTGCGAGCGCGACGGGGCGAAGGCGCGCACGTCGACGCGCACCGGCTCGCAGGCCGCGCAGCTCGGGCAGGCCTGGTTGTAGAGCAGCGTCCCCGCGCGCCGGTCGCCGGCCGCCAGCCGGGCGTCGAACTCGGCGCCGGTCAGCCGGCGCAGCGGCTGGCGCAGCGGCTGCCGCGCCCGCCGCCCGGGGAGGTAGACGCAGGCCTCCTCGGCGTCGCGGACGACGAGCTCGGGCGGCGTGACGGCCAGGATGCGCCCCGACACGCCTCCAGTATGGATCGCCGGACCGGCGGTCAGGGGGCCCGCGCGCGGCCGAGCACCTCGTCCAGCGAGGGGATCCGCGGCAGCGGCTCGTTGGCCTCGAACCCGGGGTGCTGGCGCCCGTAGCGCCGGTAGGCCGCGCGGAAGGCGCGCAGGTCGGCGCAGTCGCGGAGGCAGCGCAACCCGACGGCGGCGGCCAGCCCGGGGTGCAGCGCCAGCTGGCGGTCGATCCGCGCGAAGCTCGAGGGGAGCGCGGCCTTCACCATCTCGCAGGGGGTGGCGCAGATGCAGCCCGGCCCGCACCCGCAGAGGGGCGCCGGCGGATCGCACTGGACGTTGGGGACGTCGCCGCAGACCTGCTCGTCGGGCGGCGCGCCGGTCGGCGAGAGCGTCGCCGCCAGCCGGATGCCGCTCGCGCGCTGGCGCTCGGCGGCCGCCGCCGCGCCCAGCCCGCCGGGTCCCGCCGCCTCGTCGAGCGTGGCGAACGGGCCGAGGCCGACGGCGACGACGTCGTAGCTGACGAAGTCGCTGGGGAACCGGACGCCCAGCGCCCCGAGCTCGGGCCACCCGGCGCCGGTCTCGGCGGTGTAGACGTCGATGCGCGGGTGCTCGGCCGAGGGGAACTGGGCGTCGAGCTCCAGCCGGACCACGCCGCCCGCGAACGGCGTCCAGGAGAACCGGGTCTCGCGCCCGAACAGCGGCTTGCCGTTCCAGGCGGGCGTCCCCGCCGGCAGCGCCAAGCCCGGCGCCGGCAGCGGCCGCAGCCGGACCGCCGCCGCGGTGGGGATTCGACAAGCCTCGGCGGTGCCGCCCGCCGACTCTGCCCGCACGCACAGCACGCCGCCGAGCGCCGCCAGGTCGGGGACCTCCCAGGCCACCCGGTGCGGCCCCGGTCCCAGCCGCCGCCGGATCGGTCCGTGCGCGGGGAGCTCGAGCTCGCCGCCCAGCGCCGGCCAGGTGTAGCGGGCCGCCAGCAGATCGAGGTAGTCGGTGTCGGCGTCGACCGTGAGGGGCCGCCAGGGGACGGGCGCCAGCGCGAGGTCGGCCTGCTGGGGCGGCGCCGGCC
>DASZVW010000726.1:0-3433 GCA_035546895.1 Polyangia bacterium | reverse complement strand
CGAGGGCCACTGCACGCAGGCGACACCGTGCACCCAGCACTTCCTGAGCTGGATGCTCTACCAGCGCGTCTGGTTCAGCAAGCAGTGGGCCTGGACCGTCGGCGGCGGCATGATGAACAACCCCGGCCGCTACCTGGTCCTCGCCCCGACGGGCTATGCCTCGCCGCAGGGGCTGCCGCAGCCGCTGGGGGTCGCCAACCCGTCGCCGGCGCAGTCGTTCGACATGAACCCGGGGACGACTTTCAACGCCTGGGACTACGAGACCGGCGTGCAGTGGATGCCCAACGAGCAGTTCACGTTCGACGTCGAGTTCAACCATCGCCAGGCCGACGTCGACTACTTCGCCGGTCACGGCGGCGTCACCTCCCCGGACGGCTACACCACCACCGCCACCCCGCCCGGCTGGCAGCCGGACCTCGTCAAGGCCGACACGCGGGTCATCTTCGCGGCGCTGACGCGCTTCTAAGCTCGGACACAAACCCGGAGATTCATCATGAGATCAAAGATTGGCGTGAGTCGGAAGTTCATCCTCATGAACGTGCTGCTGTTCCTCTTGAGCCTGGCGCTGTTCGCCGTCGGGTGTCACGAAGGGTCGGAGGGCGATCGCTGCAACCCGAGCCTGCCGCCCGACCAAAGCGAGTGCAATTCCGGGCTCACCTGCACCGTCCCCTCGACCTGCGTCGAGGCCTACTGCTGCCCGGCGCAAGCCTCTTCCAGCTCGAACGGGCACTGCAACGGAACGCTCTGCCCGCAGCCCGACGCGGGGACCGACTGAGACCGGGGTCGCGGGCTACTTTCCGAGCGACGCGAAGGTGTGAGCCGCGGGCGCCGGAGCCGACGGCGCCTTGGCCGGAACGGCATCGAAGCGCCACACCTGGCCGCGACCGTCCGACACAGACTGACGCGTCACATGGGCGGCCTGTGTCGGCCGGGCCACGCAAACCGCCGGGTGCACGTAGGTCGACGTCGGCGTCGCGACGGCGAAGAGGGATCCGGCGAGAGACAAGATCGCGAGCGTGGTCATGACCAACCTCCTTCGACCGTAGCCGATCGAAATCTCGATCAAATCTTTATTTGTTTACCTGCGCGTTACAAGGGGAGCGGCGCTTCGACGGGCGTTAAAAATGCACGCCAAGCGCCGTGGCGGAGGTCACGACGCGGCCCGAGCTCGGCGATCGCCGCTCAGCCGACCGGGATGTCGAAGTGGTGGACGTCCTCGCGCGTCCCCAGCGACTCGTAGAGGCGGATGGCCGGGGGATCGGTGCGGTCGGCCTGGACGTACATCACCCAGGCGCCGCGCGCGGCGGCCAGCTTCCCCAGCGCGCGGATGAGGCCGGTGGCGACGCCGCGGCGGCGGTGCGCCTCGGCGACGGCCAGGTCGTAGATGTAGAGCTCGCTGCGCGCCTGCTCCAGCTTCTCGAGCTCGTAGGCGACGAGGCCACCCGCCACCGCGCCGCCATCGTCGAGCGCCACCAGCGCCACCACGTGCGACTTACCGAGCAGCTTGGCCAGGTAGTCGTCGCCGGGCGGCCTCCCGCCGTAGGTGTCGGGCTCGGCGAACGCCTCGCCGAACAGCGCCAGCAGCGCGCGGGCGAGCGGGATCTCGGCGGCGGTGATCTGCTTGAAGGTGTAGGCCATCGCGCAACGCTAGCACGCGGCGGAGCGATCCCGTCGCGCGGCGGTCAGGCCGACTTCGGGTGCAGCCGACGCCCCACGGTCGACGCCAGGCTCAGCATGGCGAAGGCGGCGGCGAACGGCAGCGTCCACCAGGTCAGCCAGCCGGTCGCGCGGACGGCGAGGGCGACGATCCAGACCACGGCCAGCGCCGCGGCCAGCGCGCCCCAGCCGGCGGCCCGGGCGCGCGGCGTCTCGCCGAACCGCGCCGAGCCGCCGAACGCCACCACGCCCGCCAGGAGCTCGAGCCAGGTCAACCAGGCCGAGGCCTGCAATGAAAGCCCCGCCACCCACAGCACCACCAGCCCGAGGCTGAGCCCGATGGGAACGATCTGCGCCACCTCGCCTCCTTCCAGAAAAAATGTCCACGCCGGCGGCGAATGAGAATGCCGCCGTCAGAGCAGCGGGCGGACCGACCCGAACAGGGTGGCGAAGCTCGTCCCGAACCCGGGGGCGAAGGTCCAGACCGGGTTGGCGAAAGCGACGCCGTTGGCGCCCGCCAGCCCGCTACGGAAGTAGTAGGCCTTCCCAGTGTCGGGGGTGGAGGCCACCATGTCGTCGGCGCCGTCGCCGTCGGTGTCGCCCACCCCGCCCAGGAAGGCGGTCAGGTTGCCGCCCATGAAGTCGTGGCCGGGGATCGGCACCGACAGGAAGCGCCGGCAGCCGTTGGTCCCGCAGGAGCCGGGCGCGCCGAAGTAGACCCGCTGGCGATCGGGGAGCCCCTCGATCGACGACAGCGAGGAGATGATGTCGCTGTAGCCGTCGCCGTCGATGTCGCCCGCGGTGGCCAGCGTCGCCTCGCCCGCCTGGTCGAACGCGAACGTCGAGGTGTCGATCCCGGACGGCGTCCCCGGTGAGACCTGGAACGACGCGAAGTCGCCGAAGCCGTCGCCGTTCTCGTCGCCGGCGAAGCTCCCCAGCCCCTCCTCGGCGGCGAACCCGGGCTGCGCGGCCAGCCCGCTCGCGCTCGAGAGGTAGAGCGCGCCGCCCACCTGCAGATCGGGCATCCCGTCGGCGTTCACGTCGGCGGGCCCCTGCACGATGCTGGCGTCGCCGGTCAACCCGTTCATCGTCGAGCCCGCCAGCGTGAAGGCGGCGGTGGTGGTGATCCCGCTCGGCCCGCCCAGGAACACCTGGGCGTGCTCGACGCCGCCGACCAGCAGATCGCCGTACCCGTCGCCGTTGACGTCGCCGGCGCTGGCGATGCTGGCGCCGAAGCCGGCGGTGACATCGCCCGCCGAGAGCGCGGTGCCGGTCCCGCCCGGCCCCGCCGGGCCGCCCAGGAAGACGGTGACCGTCCCCGGATCGCTGCCGGCGGCGACCGCCAGATCGACGAAGCCGTCGCCGTTGACGTCGCCCGCCGAGGCCACCGCCTCACCGAACCCGGCGCCCCCGGTCAGCGTCTCGTCGGGCGTGAGGGCCGGCGCGAACGGCGTGCCGTTGAAGATCGACACGCTCTGCGAGCCCGCCGCCGGCGAGCCGATCGCCACGTCGGCCATGCCGTCGCCGTTGAAGTCGGGGACCACGCCCCAGGCGATGTCGCCGCCGGTGTCGCGGCCGGGGAGCGTGAGCTGCCAGACCGCGCTGGTCTTCCCGCCGTTGACGACCCGCCAGAACAGCACGCCCGCCCGCAGCGGCGTCGCCGGCTGCGCCTCCCCGCCGGTGCCGTCCAGCTCGTCGAGCACGTGCGCGCAGGCGCGGTCGTCGCAGATCTCGACGGTCGCGTTGCGGGGCGGCGTGTAGCTGAACGTCGGCTGGC
>DASZVW010000725.1:0-1660 GCA_035546895.1 Polyangia bacterium | reverse complement strand
CGACGACGGGTACGGCGGCCAGGTGGCGGCGCTGCCGGGCCGCGCGTATCTCTACCGGCTGCAGCTCGCGCTCGGCCGGTCGGCGCGCGGGATCCAGGACCGGCTGGGCGAGTTCGCGGCCCAGGGGGACACGGCGACCGAGGCGGGGCTGGCGGCGCTGCTCCAGCAGACCGCGCTCGAGCTGCTGCGCGAGAAGGACGCCATCCGCTACTTCGGCGCCGAGGCGCGCGGACCCCTCAGCCTGACCAACGCCGAGACCTCGATGAACGCCCTGGCGCTCGCCGAGCGCGGGCGGTTCAACGTCGAGCGCATCCGCGGCGCGGGCGGGCAGGTGACCCGCTCGCCGGCGCCGGCCGAGCAGGGGAAGGAGGCGCTCGAGCTGGTGGTGGTGACGCTGCTGGCCGCCACCCGCGCGCCGCTGGAGAAGTTCGGCGCCTCGGCCGACGAGCTGGAGCCGCTGCTCACCGAGCTGGGCGGCGTCCCGCCCGACGCGCTCCTCGGCCTGGAGGTGATCTGGACACCGGCCGATCCGGATGATTCCATGACGGAGACCGACGTCATGACCACCTACCCCGAGTTGCGGAGCGTCTAGGCCGGATGCCCCCCGCCCAAGCGGTGCCCCTCGGACGCCTGCTGCTCGACGTGGCGCTGTTCGGCCTGTCGGGGATCGTCCTCCTGATCGTCGGGTACTACCTGTGGGAGATGATCACGCCGTACAACCTGCGGCGCGAGATCCACGAGAACAAGAACCTGGCGGTGGCCATCGTGGCCGCGGCCTTCGTCATCGGGATGGGGATCGTCATCGCCGCGGCCGTCCTGCGCGTCCACTGACACGTCCCGTCGGGCATTGACTCCGGCCGAGCCCGGCGGATAAAGTCTAAAAGGCCCGGTGGTTTCGAGGGTCTCGCCGTGTTCAAGCTGAGCATCGAAGACGATGAGGGTAAGACCACGGTCGTCCCGCTGGCGCGGGACGAGATGACCATCGGTCGGCTGGAGGGGAACACCATCCGGCTGACCGAGCGCAACGTCTCCCGGCGGCACGCCCGCCTGTCGCGCCAGAACGGCGCCCTCTACATCGAGGACCTGACCAGCTTCACCGGCGTCCGGGTCAACGGGACCAAGATCGCGGCGCCCACGCCGCTGCGCGAGGGGGACGAGGTCCAGATCGGCGACTACAA
The DNA here is from genome assembly GCA_035546895.1 of Polyangia bacterium. Taxonomy (GTDB): domain Bacteria; phylum Myxococcota_A; class Polyangia; order Fen-1088; family Fen-1088; genus JADGRB01. The sequence goes on along the minus strand of DASZVW010000725.1, from coordinate 482 downwards.
GATCGTCCTCCGGGGCGAGCGGCCGGCGGTCGGCGACCGCCCGACGACCCCCAGCATGCCGGCCGTCACCACGGCGCCGCTGGCGACCGTGGGCGGGCCGGTGGCGATCCCGGGGCGCGCCTCGGTGGCGGCCATGGCGGCGCAGCCGGCCGCCCAGGCCGCGGCGCCCGCCGCCGCCCGGCCGCGCACCAAGACCTCGCCCCCCAAGCCGATGTCGGCGGTCCCGGAGACCGGCGCGGTGGCGGAGGTCGTCGAGGGGCAGCCGACCATCCCGCTGCGCGCGCTGACGGAGAAGCAGCAGCCGGGCGGCCAGCCGGCGGCGGGGCCGGCCGCGCGGCTGGTGGTGCTGACCACCGACCTCGGCGGGATGGAGGTGGCGCTCGACAAGGCGTCGCTGGTCATCGGGCGGACCGACGAGAATGACGTGGTCCTCAACCACCGGTCGATCTCGCGCCACCACGCCAAGATCGTCCGCGACCAGG
>DASZVW010000724.1:0-2610 GCA_035546895.1 Polyangia bacterium | reverse complement strand
GGCCGCCGGCGCGCCGCCGCTGGCGCCGCCGGCGCCGATCGGCCTGGCGTCGATCAACGAGGACCCGACCTTCGACACCGCCAGCCTCTCGATCCTCGATCCGGCGGGCGGGCTCGAACGCGGAGACTGCCTCGACTCGCGCCCCTCGAGCGGCGGGTCGACGCCGCTCATCTCGGCGGCGGTGGGGCTCCCCTCGCAACCGCAGCGCGGGGGCGACGTCGTCCTCGTCGATCGCGCCAACGGGACACTGACCTCGGTCGATCCGGCCACCTGCCAGGTGGTACGGCAGGTGCTGGTCCCGAACGGCGCCCAGACCGAGCCGCACGACGTGGTGATCGTCGCCGACGACAAGGCCTACGTGACCCGCTACCGGGCGGACGCGGCCGCGACCACCGCCGCGGCGATGGGGGACGACGTGGTGGTGATCGATCCGACCACCGGCGCCTTCCAGGCGCGCCTCGACCTCGATTCCTACGCCTCCCCGGTCGCGGGGGCGACGATCCTGGTCCACCCCGACCGGGCGGTGATCGCCGACGGGCAGGTCGTCGTCTCGCTGGGCGAGGCCGACGCGGGCGGCGCCACCTTCGGCGCGGCCAAGGTGGTGGTCATCGATCCCGGCACCGACACGGTGACCGCCAGCGTGACGCTCGGCGCGCTCCTCGACTGCCAGGGGATGGCCTACGTGGCCGCCAGCAAGACGCTGCTGGTGGCCTGCGGCGGCGATCCCAGCGATCCCGACCAGCCGCTCCAGTCGGGGATCGCGGTGGTCGACCTCGGCGCCTCGCCCCCCCGGCTCGTCCACGCCATCACCGGCGACGTGTTCGGCGACCAGCCGGTCAGCGCCGCCTGGGTCCTGCCCGCCGCCACCGCGGCCAGCCCGGACCGCGCCTTCGCCGGCACCCGCGACCCCGCGCGCATCAAGTCGGACGGCCTCTACCTGTTCGACTTCACGCTCGGCACCGCCGCCGAGATCGCCACCGCGGCGCCGGCCGCCATCGGGCCGTCGGCGGCCACGGCGTCGCTCCTGTTCGTGCCGGAGCTCCTCGGCAGCGCGCCCAAGGTCCAGCTCTTCGACATCAGCGGCGCGCCGTTGCCGACGACCGGCTTCGCGCCCGATCCGGCCAACGGCCTCGGCCCCGCGGCGATCGCCTGGTACTGAGCGCCCGGCGCCTCAGAGCAGGTAGCCGTGAATGAGGTAGGCGATCCCCAGCGCGCCCAGCAGCCCCGACGCGGCCCACAGCCACCGCCGCTTGGTCAGCAGGCAGACCGAGGCCAGCGCGATCGCGATCTGCAGGAGCGCGATCCCGAAGCCCATGTGGGGGCCGTGGCGGGCGAAGCCGTCGCGGTCGGCCTCCAGCGTCTTGGCGCGCGCCTGCGCGTCGGCCTGGTCCTTCTTGTAACGGGCGACGTCGGCCTGGGCGGCCGCGGCCTGGGCGCCGGTCGATTGCCGCGCCTCCAGCTCGGCGATCCGCTGCTTGATCCCCTTGGCCTGGTAGTACGACCACTCGTCGGAGGCCCTGGCCTGGGCGAGCATCACCTTGGTGCTGAAGCCGCCCGCCTTGAGCGAGCCGACGCCGGTCGCCACCGCCAGCACCACCACCATCAGCGAGACGTACCTGGTCCAGCTCTCGCGCTTCTCCTTCTCCTTGGCGGCGCGCCGCTCCTCGGCGATCGAGCGGATCAGCTCCCGGATCTCCGCCTCCTGCGTCGAGGCGCTCACTGCGGCGGATCCCCGTCGGTCGGCAGCCCCTGGTCGAGGTCCTCCTCGGAGAGCGGGGACTCGATCCGGTAGCCGCCGTTGAGCCACTTGCCGAGGTCGACGGTCCGGCAGCGCTCGGAGCAGAAGGGGCGAAGCTGGGCCACCTCGGCCGATTCGGCGAGCGGCCCGCCGCAGGTCGGGCAGGTCCGTTTCACGCGAAAAAGCATAGGGCGGGCGACCCGAAAACGACAGAAGAATTCGGATTGCGGCGCGATTCCGGTAAGAATCGGAACGTGGGCGAGCAATCCGATCGCGCCGAAGGCGCCGATCGCGCCGAGGGCGCCGACCGCGCCGAGCCCGATTCGGGGCGGCGGCCGATCACGCGCGCCCAGCTCACCCTCGAGGGGCTGCGGCGGCTGCCGCGCGTGGTCTGGCTGCTGGGGCTGGCCAGCCTGCTCAACGACGTGTCGAGCGAGGCGATCTTCCCGCTGCTCCCCACGTTCCTGGTGTCGCTGGGAGCGCCGATGAGCTTCCTCGGCCTCATCGAGGGGAGCGCCGACGCGCTGGCCAGCCTCATCAAGATGGCGGCCGGCAAGCTCTCCGATCGCGGGCCGCGGCGCACGCTGGTGGCCAGCGGCTACGCCATGCCGGCGGTGGCGCGCGCCCTCATCGCGGCCGCCATGGCTCCCTGGCAGGTGCTGGCGGCGCGCCTGTTCGACCGGGCCGGCAAGGGGATCCGCTCGGGGCCGCGCGACGCGCTGATCGCCGACTCGGTGCTGCCGTCGCAGCGCGGGCGCGCCTTCGGCCTCAACCGCTCGATGGACCACTTCGGCGCCGCGCTGGGGCCGGTCATCGCCTGGGCGCTCCTGGCCATGGGGGCCGGCCTGCGGACGACGTTCGCGGTCGCCTCC
>DASZVW010000723.1:0-4375 GCA_035546895.1 Polyangia bacterium | reverse complement strand
TGCGCCGTGTCTCCACGCTCACCAGAGACGCCTTCGACACCGCCGTCGCTTACGCCATGGACTGCATCTCCACGGCCGACGTCAGGGCCTGGACCCTCTTTTCCGGCTACTCCCTCGCTTCAACGTGAAGTCGGTCTAGCGCCGGCGATTTAACCGGGCGCGCGCCGCGCGGAAACGCGCCTGAAACAGGCGGCGATCCACGCTGAGCGGGAGGAGATCGGCGGAGACGCCATGCCGCTCAACCGACAGGACGCGCTCCGCCTCTTGCACTTCTGCCTCGGCCCCGACGACTCGGGGAGCGTCGATCTGGCCGACGACGGGGCGGCGCTGGTGACGGTGGCGCCGGCGGAGACGCCGGCCGGGGTGGCGGCCGTGCGGACCTTCGAGGCGACGACCTTCGACGAGGCGCTGCGCCAGGCGGCCGCCGCCGGGATGCTCAAGCCGGCCTGCGTGGAGAAGCAGATCGCCTTCCTGGCGCGCGCGGAAGAGCGGGAGGCGCGGGCGACGCCGGAGCCGGTGCGGCCGCCGCCCCGCGATCTCTTCCCCCGGCTGGTCTCCGCGATGGCCTCGCTGCTGCACGAGGTGCAGGTGGAGCGCGGGATGTCGGCCATCTCGGCCGCCTCCGCCGGGCGGCACTTCCGGCGCGAGCTGCCGCGCCAGCGCGAGCGGGTCGACGGGCGGCGGCGGCGCCTGGCGGCCCTGCGGCGCGAGCTGGCGGAGCCGCTGGGGACGACGCTGGCGCGCCGCTTCGAGGCGGTCGAGGCGGGGCTCGGCGCCGTCGGTCGGGCGCGGGCGGCGCTCGACGCGGGCGAGATCGGCGCGCCGGCGCTGGTGGCCGTCTACTCGGCGGCCGCCGTCGAGCTGCTCGGCATCGGCGACGGCGCTTTGGTCGCCTTCGCCCCCGGGCCCCAGCACGCCGGCGCCCTGGCGGCGGTGGTCCTGCTCTACGCCAAGGAGAAGACCGGGGTCGAGCGGGCGCGCTTGGGGGCGGCGTTCGCGGCCCGCGCGTTCTCCGACGACGACCGGCAGGCGCTGGCGGCGCTGCTCTCGGCGGGGCGCAGCTACCTGCACGTCTTCTCGGCCACCGCGCCGCGCCCGGCCGAGGAGATGCTGGCGCGGGCGCTCGCCTCGACGGTGGAGGCCGAGCTGGCGCGCGCCGAGGGGCTCATCCTGGCCGGCCGCGAAGACGAGACCGACCTCGACGCCCGCGGCTGGTTCAACCTCACCTCGCGCAAGATCGACCTCCTCGGCGAGGTGGGCGCGGCGACGCTCGGCCTGGTGGCCGCCGCCGGTTAAGGACCGCGATCGGGGAGGGCGGCGATCGCCACCCGCCCGCCGGCGACGCGCACCGGGTAGGACGGCAGCCGCACCGCCGGATCGTCGAGGCACTGGCCGGTCCGCAGGTCGAAGCTCTGCTTGAAGATCGGGGAGGCGATCTTGGGGACGCCGCCCCGATCGCCCACGATGCCGCGGGCGATGACGAAGGCGCGGCTGAAGGGATCGAAGTTGCCGACGGCGTAGACCTCGGCGCCGTCGCCCACCCGCACCACGGCGATCTGCCGGCCGCCGACCAGCGCGGCCACGCCGGTGTCGGGGGTGATCTCCTCGAGCGCGCAGACGTCGACCCAGGCCGCCACCGCCTCCAGCTCCACCGCGACCGCGGCCACCTAGCGACCTCCGGCGGCCAGCGCCGGGGCCGGCAGCTGGCTCTCTTTTTCCGACCAGGTGGCCGGGCGGTGCTGCCCGCGCTCGGCGATGTTGACGATGCTGGGATCGGGCGCGTCGCTGTTCACGAAGGCGCGGAACTGCTGCAGCGTCTCCCGGTCCTCGAGCGCCGCTCTCCATTCACAGGCGTAGGTGTCGACGACGTGGGCCATCTCCGCCTCCAGCTCGGCGCAGATGCCGAGCGCGTCGTCGACGATCACCCGCTTGAGGTAGTCGAGCCCCCCCTCGAGGTTGTTGAGCCAGGTGGCCGTCCGCTGCAGCCGGTCGGCGGTGCGGACGTAGAACATCAGGAACCGGTCGATGTACTTCACCAGCGTCGCCTCGTCGAGGTCGGTGGCGAAGAGCTGCGCGTGCTGCGGCTTCATCCCGCCGTTGCCGCACAGGTAGAGGTTGTAGCCCTTCTCGGTGGCGATGACGCCGAAGTCCTTCCCCTGCGCCTCGGCGCACTCGCGCGCGCAGCCGGAGACCGCCGACTTCAGCTTGTGCGGCGAGCGGAGCCCCTTGTAGCGGTTCTCGAGGCGGATGGCGAGGCCGACCGAGTCCTGCACGCCGTAGCGGCACCAGGTGCTGCCGACGCACGACTTCACGGTGCGCAGCGCCTTGCCGTAGGCGTGCCCCGACTCGAACCCGGCGTCGACGAGCTCGCGCCAGATCGCGGGGAGCTGCTCGAGGCGGGCGCCGAACATGTCGATGCGCTGGGCGCCGGTGATCTTGGTGTAGAGGCCGTACTTGCCGGCGATCTGGCCGATGGCCACCAGCCCCGCGGGGGTGATCTCGCCGCCGGCCACGCGGGGGACGATCGAGTAGGTCCCGTCGCGCTGGATGTTGGCCAGGTAGCGGTCGTTGGTGTCCTGCAGCGGGCGGTGCTTCGGCTTGAGCACGTGCTCGTTCCAGGCCGAGGCCAGGATGGAGGCCACCGCCGGCTTGCAGATCTCGCAGCCGCGCCCGCGCCCGTGCTGAGCGAGGAGGGCGTCGAAGGTCCTGTGCCCGTGAAAGCGGACCAGCGAATAAAGTTCTTGGCGGCTGTGCGGGAAGTGCTCGCAGAGGTGGTTGCTGACCGCCACGCCCGCCTTCTTGAGCTCCGCCTTCAGGAGATCGGTCACCAGGGGGACGCAGGAGCCGCAGGTGGTCCCGGCGCGGGTGCAGCTCTTGACGGCGCCCACGGCGGTCAGCTTGCCGTCGCGGATGGCGGCGCAGATGTCCCCCTTGCTGACGTTGTTGCAGGAGCAGATCTGCGCGGCGTCGGGGAGCGCGGCGACGCCCAGGCCGGCCGGGCGCTCCCCCTTGCCGGCGGGGAGGATCAGCGTCTCCGGCTCGGGCGGCAGCGCGACCCGGTTCTGCGCGAGCTGCAGGAGCGCGCCGTAGGCGCTGGCGTCGCCGACCAGCATCCCGCCCAGGAGGTGCTGGCGATCGGGCGACAGCACCAGCTTCTTGTACAGCGCCGCGCTGGTGTCGAGCAGGCTGACGACGTGCGCCCCCTTCTGGTGGCCGAAGGCGTCGCCGAAGCTGGCGACGTCGACGCCCATCAGCTTCAGCTTGGTGCTCATGTCGAACCCGGTGAAGACCGCGTCGACGCCGTCCGCCTCCGGGCAGATCGCCGCCGCCGCCGCGCGCGCCATCTGGTAGCCGGGCGCCACCAGGCCGTAGCAGCGCCCCTCGTACGAGGCGCACTCGCCGATCGCGTAGACCGCCGGGTCCTCGGTGCGGCAGCTCTGGTCGACCACGATGCCGCCGCGCTCGCCGAGCGGCAGCCCCGCCGCCCGGGCCAGCTCGTCGCGGGGGCGGATGCCGGCCGAGAAGACCAGCAGGTCGACGTCCAGCTCGTCGCCGTTGGCGAACCGCAGCGCCCGCACCCGACCGTCCTCGGCCAGGATCTCCTTGGTCGAGGTGGCGGTGTGGACCTCGACGCCCAGCTCCTCGATCCGCCGCCGCAGCACCGCGCCGCCCGTCTCGTCGAGCTGCAGCGCCATCAGGCGCGGCGCGAACTCGATCACGTGGACCTTCATCCCCAGCTTCTGGAGCGCGTACGCCGCCTCCAGGCCCAAGAGGCCGCCGCCGATGACCGCGCCCACGCCGCCCGCGCGCGCCGCCGCCCAGGCGCGGATCGCCTCCAGGTCCTCGATGGTCCGGTAGACGAAGCAGCCGGGGGCGTCGCGCCCCGGGATCGGCGGCACGAACGCCGACGAGCCGGTGGCCAGCACCAGCCGGTCGTACGGCAGCTCTTGGCCGCCGGCGGTGACCACCCGGCGCGCGCGGTCGAGCCCGGTGGCCCGCGCGCCCAGCCGGACCGCGAACCCGGCCGCCTCGTACTGCCCGGGCGCGGGGAGCGTCATCTCCTCGGGCGTGCGCCCGTCGAAGAAGGTCGAGAGGCCCACGCGATCGTAGGCCAGGCGCGGCTCCTCGCCGACCACCGTCACCGCGAGGCGGGGCCCGGACGCCGCCGCCGCGCGGGCCGCCACCAGCTCGAGGAAGCGGTGGCTCACCATCCCGTTCCCGACGACGACCAGCCGCAAGGTCCGTCGTTCTTCCATACCGACACGGTACCCGCGCGTCTGTTTCCAGACGGTCAATCGTTGGTCAAATCTAAGTATCCGCGCCCCGTCCGCCGCGCGAGCTCCTCCGTTGCCGGCGCTCACCCCGGCTAACGATC
>DASZVW010000722.1:0-2318 GCA_035546895.1 Polyangia bacterium | reverse complement strand
CAGCCGGTGCGCGGACCCGGGATAGATCGTGTAACCGATTCCGGAGCACCCCAGCCGGAGGGCATCGTCGACCGAGCCGTAGATCGCCTGGTCGGGATCGGCCTCTTCGGCGAGGCTGTCGCGGCTGTTGAGCTTGAGGATGAGCGGGAGGTCGCCCGCGTGCTCGCGCGCGCCAGCTTCCAGGAGGCCGAGCGGCGCGGCGAAGGCCGAGCAGCCGCTCTCGATCGCCAGCTTGAAGTGATAGCGCGGGTCGTAGGCTGGCGGATTGAGCGCGAAGCTCCGGCCGGGCCCGTGCTCGAACCCCTGGTCGACGGGCAGGATGAGGAGCCGGCCGGTCCCGGCCAGCCGCCCGGCGCCGAGCAGCCGCGCGAGGTTGGCCAGCGTTCCCGGGTTGTCGGCGCCGTACCAGCCGAGAATCTCGCGGATGCGATCGTTCATGTGCTCCCCCCGGGTGGCTCTTCGATCCCTCTCAGGACGGTTCCTGCGCGGCCGAGGGAACTATGACCACGGGTTTGGGGGAATTCCAGACGACGTCCTCGGTCACCATGCCGTGCCCGCCACGGCGGGCGCTGGCGTCACCGTGGGCGGCCATGACCACCAGGTCGGGCTCGAACCGATTGATGGCCTTGAGGATCGCCTCGCTGGGAACGAAGTTCGACGTCACGAAGGTCCGCGTGCGGATCCCCGCGCGGTCGATCTCCTGCGGGACCAGCCCGAGGAGGCAGGTCTCGAGCTCCTCCTGGCGGGACGGCTCGAGGCCGAGGCGGTCGGGCTTCGCCACGTGCGTGAGCACCACGTCGCCCCCCGCCGGCAACAGCAACCGGTAGGCTTCCCGCACCGCCGCGTTCCCGACCGGCGAGAAGTCCGTCACCGCCAGGATGGACCGGACGGGCGCCAGCCGTTCCGGCTTGGGCGCCTGGTCCAGCCTGGGCACGCAAACCACCGGGAGGTGCGCCCCTCTCACCGTCGCCAGCGCGGTCGAGTGGCGCGTCTGGCTGGTTCCGATGACGAGCAGGTCGGCCTCGTCGGTCTCGGCCTCCCAGGCGAGTGGGTCGTCCTCGCCGCCCCAATTCGGTCGGACGCGGAGGGCGAAGTCGGTCCCCACCGCGGCGTGAACCCGGACGCGCAGGTCGCGGGCCAGGATGTCGACCACCTCCCGGTTCACCTCGAACGGCATGGGCGGATCGAAGCCGAGGCGCTCGTGCTCGCGCGCGGGCACATAGAGATGGACGAGGCGGACCTCGCAAGGGGTGAGATCGAGCAGCCCGCGCAGCCAGGCCAGCGCGGCGTCGCTGGCCGGCGAGAAGTCGATGCCCACCACGACCTTCAGCGGCGTCCCGGGGCGTGCCCTCGTCAAGCGATGGGGCGCCGCGCTCTGCGGGACGATCAGGATCGGGCAGTGGGCGGTCCGGATCGTCTGTTCGGCGACGCTCCCCAGCAGGAACCGCAGAGGCCCTTTGCGGCCGTGGGTCCCGAGCACGAGGAGGTTGGCGCCGATCGCCCGCGCGTGCGCGGCGATCTCGTCCGATGGCGCGAGCGCGACCGAAGTCCGCACGCCGATCCCGGTGCCACGGAGGGTCTCCGCCTGCGCCGCGATCCGCTCTTCCGCCCAGGTCCGCAGATCGTTGGTCTCCAATTCGTCGAGCCCGTTCGGAGCAAACGAGGCCGGCGTCTGGAAGACGTGAAACAGCTCGACCGGGAAGCCGGAGAGCCGGCTGAAAGCCGCGGCCACAGAGGTGACCGCGGCCGAGGCCGGCGAGAAGTCCGTCGCGCAGAGGATGGTGCCCATGCGGGACTGAAAGAGCAGCATTCGTGCCGAGCATCTCGCCGGGGTCGGCGGGACGAGCTCCCGCCGTGGCGCGAGATCTTCCGTCTCAGCCCGTCCCGGTGCGGGTAGTCGCGCACGACACGACAGCGCCTTGAACGAGCGCCCAGCGGCAGATTCTGCATTTAGGGTCGCGCCCCGCGCATTGGCTGCGCGGACGCTCGCCGATGGCTTGCAAGTTGGCCGCCGACGTTGCTGGCACGTGCTCTGCGGTTCGACGGCCGTGGAGGGACTCATGAAACCGCGTCAGCGCCGTTGGGCAGTGGCGATCGTTCTCGTTCTCGGGCTGCTGGCTATTCGGAGCGGCCAGGACACTCATGCCCTTGCGGCACCGAGCGATGCCGTCTTCCCGCTAGGAGGCTGTCGGCCTAACGGTCTGCCGGCGGCCCGGCAGGGCAGCCGAGTTCCGCCGGCAGCACACGCGGGCTGGGGCTGAGTCATTGCCGCCGCAGGTCGAGGTGCTCAGCCTGCGACGGCGTGAAGCTTGAGGAGG
>DASZVW010000721.1:0-9119 GCA_035546895.1 Polyangia bacterium | reverse complement strand
CGGCGCGGCGGGGACCGGCGGCGCGGGCACGGGTGGCGCGACGGGGACCGGCGGCGCGGGCACGGGCGGCACGACGGGGACCGGCGGCGCGGGCGGTGGGGGCTGCGTGTTCCAGTCGGCCGAGGACTGCTTCAACGGCGTCGACGACGACTGCAACGGCAAGACGGACTGCGAGGACCCGGCCTGTCAGGTCGCCGCCGAGTGCGTCGCCGCTCCGGGGAACACCTTCCAGGCCGGCGTCGAGGCGGCCACCGCGGCCACCACCTGCCCGAGCAACTTCACGGGCGGCGAGACGCCGCTCAACGAAGGCCTCAGCGTCCCGGCGGCGACCTCCTGCTCGGGCTGCGCCTGCAGCGCCACCACCAGCTGCAGCATCTCGCTCTATTCCTACACCACCGCGGCGGCCTGCAACGCCGACACCGGGAACACCGGCGGCACGCTGGTCGGCGCGCTGAGCGGCAGCAGCATGTGCGACGAGCCGTCCGGCGGCCTCACCGCCCCCGGGTATCGGTTCGGCCCCCTCACCAAGACCGACAGCGCCTGCACCCCCTCGGGGACGCCGGCCCTGCCGGCCGCCACCTGGACCACCCAGAAGAAGTTCTGCGCGGTCAACCGCCTGGGCGGCGGCTGCAACCCCGGCTACGTCTGCGCGCCGAAGCTGGCCCAGATGACCGATCACTGCGTCCGCGCCGACGGCGCCCAGAGCTGCCCGGCCGGCTACTCGCCCCAGACCGACACCTGGTACAAGGGGCTCTCCGACACCCGCGCCTGCGCGGCCTGCGGCTGCGGCACCGAGACGCCCGGTGACTGCACCAAGGAGCTGCTGAGCGGCAGCGAGTACAGCCGAAGCGTGGCGTTCTGGCCCGACTCGTTCGGCCTCTGCGGCGCCGGCCCGGGCGGCGGCGGCACCAGCTTCAACGTCAGCACCACGCCGGGCGCGAAGACCTGCTGCGCGCTCCAGTGCGAGACCTCGACCTGCGGCGGCTCGGGGATCGCCTGCAACAACTTCGGCTGGGCTTACCCACCCGTGCAGGCCTCTTGCCCGCCGACCTCGGCCATCAGCGGCGCCGCGACCGCCACTGGGCCCGAGACGGTCTGCTGCCTGTGAGCCACGCGGTCCGCGCGCGGGCGGCCGCTCAGAACATCCGGTTGGCGCCGACGATCAGGCCGGCGCCCGCCGCCACCACCGCCGTCAGCGCGGCGCCGGCGTAGGCGACGAACGCCAGGCGGCCGAGATCCAGCGCCGCCTCGTCGCGCCGGCGCGCGAGGACGAGCGCCCCCAGGCCCGTCCAGGCCAGCGCCAGCGCCGCCACGCCGAGGTGCTCCTTGCGCTCGAACAGCGCGCCGGCCGCCGGCGCCGTCGCCACCAGCAGCGGCTTCACCGCCGTCCGGTAGCCCGGGTAGAGCAGGGCGCCGAGCGCCGCCGCCGCGGTGACCAGCAGGGTGGCGGCCAGCGCGACGCCGAACGCGTTCCGCCGCGGGCGCCGGAGCAGCGCCGCCGGGTGCGCGAGCGCCAGCGCCGCCAGCCAGCCGAGGTGGCCGTGGACGTGCTCGAGGAGGCGCGCCAGGAACCCGGTCATGCGGGGCCGCTCATGCGAAGAAGAGGACGGTGAGGATGAAGAGCGCCGTGGCCGCGGCCAGGATCGCCGGCAGCCGGCGGAGCGAGCGCGCGCGATCGCGCGCCCCGAGCCCCAGCGCCAGCCCGACGGGGACGGCGGCGGCGGCGCTGGCGAGGAGGCGCGCGAACATCGGGATCGGCGTCAGGGCGGCGACCGCGGCGGGATCGCGGCCGAGCGCGTGCAGCAGTTGCAACGTGACGTAAATCACCAGGAAGCCGATGGCGGCGCCGCCGATCTGCAGGCCGGCGCGCGCCGAGCTCCGGCGGCGTGCGGCGATCGTCGACGGGCGGCGATCGGCGGCGCGCTCGTGGCGGCGGATCGTTGGGACGGCTCGCGCAACGTTCGTTCGCATCGTTGCCGACACCAGTAACATCGTCGCGCCCACATCGTTGTGACGTCTCTGCAACGCGACGGATCGGAGAGTTAACCGACTCGACACCGCGCGCGCCGCCCGACGGGCGCACCATGCGCGCGCAGGTCGCAGCTCTGACGAACACTCAACGAGGAGATCTCAGATGTTCATGACGTCACGGCGACACAGGCAGGGGACGGCGGCGGCGATCGGGTTCGTCGCGTTCGCGGCGGCCACCGGGTGCGAATCGACGACGGGGATCGACGTCCGCCGGGGGGAGCTCGGCTCGACCAGCCTGGTCGTCAGTCAGGTGTACGGCGGCGGCGGGAACAGCGGCGCCAAGTACAAGAACGACTTCATCGAGATCTTCAACCGCTCGACCACCGCGGTCAGCGTGGCCGGCTGGTCGGTGCAGTACGCCTCGGCGACCGGCGCCGGCTGGAGCGTCACCCCGCTCAGCGGCACCATCCAGCCCGGCCACTACTACCTGGTGGCGGAGGCGGCCGGGACCGGCGGCACCACCAGCCTGCCCACGCCCGACGCCACCGGGACGATCAGCATGAGCCTCTCGACCGGGAAGGTGGCGCTGGTGAAGACCACCACCGCGCTCACCTGCAGCACCGGCTGCCTCCCCAACGCCAACGTCGTCGACTTCGTCGGCTACGGCTCGTCGGCCGACAGCTTCGAGGGGAGCGGCCCCACGGCGACGCTCACCAACACCACGGCGGCGCTGCGCGCGGGCGCGGGCTGCACCGACACCGACAACAACGCGGCCGACTTCACCGCCGGCACCGCGGCGCCGCGCAACTCGGCCTCGCCGGTGAACAGCTGCGGCGGCACGACGGGCACCGGCGGCGCCACCGGCACCGGCGGCGCGACGGGCGGCACCACCGGGACGGGCGGCGCCAAGGGCGGCACCACCGGCACCGGCGGCACCACCGGGACCGGCGGCACGGGCGGTACGATCGTCCTGCCGTCGCCCACGCTGGCGCCGGTCCACGTGGCGAACCTCAGCTTCGGCGTGGTCGGCGACACCCGCCCCTCGTCGAGCACCACCGGCCACTACCCGGCCAGCGTCGACAACATCATCAAGGGGATCTTCACCGGCCTGCAGACGCAGGGGGTGTCGTTCGTGGTCGGCACCGGCGACTACGCCTACTCCTCGACCGGCGCCGGCTCGGCGGTCCCGCAGTACGACGACTACATGGCCGCGCGCGCCAACTTCACCGGCGCCTTCCTGCCGACCATGGGGAACCACGAGTGCAACGGGTTCACCGACAGCAACTGCCCGCCCGGCTCGTTCACCGGGATGACCCAGGACTACGTCAACGTCATCCTCTCCCCCTCGACCGGGCAGGGGAACCCCTGGTTCTCGGCGCTCTACCTGGCCAACGACGGGTCCTGGAGCGCCAAGCTGATCTTCGTGGCGGCCAACGCCTGGAACAGCACCCAGCAGAGCTGGCTGTCGTCGACGCTGGCGGTGAAGACCACCTACACCTTCATCATCCGGCACGAGCCGGCCAACGCCAACACGGCGCCGGGGACCACGCCGTCGGAGACGCTGGTCTCCTCGGCGTTCAGCGCCGGCAACCTGACGCTGTCGCTGACCGGGCACACGCACCTCATCCAGCTGCCGGGCGGCACGCAGCCCTACGGCGACTCGTTCGGCTCGACCAAGGCGTACGAGATCATCATCGGCTGCGGCGGCGCGCCGCTCGACGCCGGCCCGGACTACGGCTACGCGGTCGTCACCCGGCGCGCCAGCGACGGCGCCATCGTCACCCAGGCGTATCAGTCGGCGGACGCCTCGGCGAACCCCATCGTCCCCAACGTGGCCGACCCGAACTTCCGGTTCGCGGTCAACGCCAACGGCTCGTCCAACTCCAACACGACGCTGCCGTGAGGTCGCGCGAGCGGCTGGCGGTCCTGCTCCCGATCTGGGCGGTCGCCGGCCTGGCGGCGGGCGCATGCGGGCGGACGCCGTCCGCGCGCGCCGCGCCGCTGCCGCCGCCGGCTCCCGCGACCCTGGAGGTCCCCCGGGTCGCGGGTCCGGTGAAGATCGACGCCGAGCTGGAGGGGAAGAAGATGTGGGAGGCCGACCGCGGCACCACCCGCAACTTCAAGGACGCCGCCGGCCAGGGCATGGTCCCTTACACCGAGGCCAAGGCGCGCTGGGGCGACGGCCAGCTCTACCTGATGCTGTACGCGGGCGATCTCGATCTCGAGGGGACGGTCCGCGCGCACGACGGCGCGGTCGAGCGGGACGACGCCTTCCACCTGGAGTTCGGCGCCGGCGACGAGGTGCGGATCATCTCGGTGTCGGTGCTGGGGACGGTCGCCGATTCGCTCTGTCGCCGCTCGGCGACGGGACGGACCTGCGATCGAGGCTGGGAGAGCCACGCCCGGGTGGCCGTCGACAGCGACGGCACGCTCAACAAGATCGGCGACAACGACGAGGAGTGGGTGGTCGAGATGGCCGTCCCGCTGGCCTCGCTGGGCCTCGACGGCGCGCGGCCGGGGACCCGGATCCCGTTCTCGGTCCGGCGCTGCGAGGTGGGCCACGGCCGGGACCGCGGCTGCGGCGGCTGGGGCGACCGCGCCGGGGGCGAGCTGGCGCTCGCCCCCTGAGGTCAGGTCAGCGCTCGCCCCTTGGTCTCGATGACCAGGGGCGAGAGCGCCAGCGCCACGCCGGCGAGCGGGACCACGCCGACCCAGAACAGCGCCCCCATCGCCGTCTGCAGCGAGTTGGCGCCGTGGGCGGCGACGGTGCCGACCAGGAAGGGGCCCACGGCGGCGATGAAGCGGCCGACGTTGTAGCAGAAGCCGGCGCCGCTGCCGCGCAGCCGGGTGGGGAACAGCTCCGGCAGGTAGTAGGTGAAGCTGCCGAACACGCCGAACACGGTCACGCCGATGAAGAAGTACATGTAGAGGCGCTGCTCGGGCGGCAGGTCGAGGCCGAAGGTGGCCAGCACGGCGGCGCCCGAGAGGAGGTAGTAGAGCGCGAACATCTTGCGGCGCCCCATCAGCTTGGCGGCGGGGATGGTGAGCAGCGTGCCGATGAGGCCGCCCAGGTTGAAGACGTTGGTGCAGAGCGCCTTCCAGTGCTCGACCAGCGCCAGGGTGGCCGGGCGCTCGAGCCCGTTGACCTTGGCGGTCACCTGCGCCAGCCCGCTCGACACGATCGGCAGGAAGGCGTTGACGCTCCACCAGGTGACGAGCGCGATGACCGCCATCGCGAACCCGGAGAGGGTGAGGGCGCGGTTGCCGGGGGCGAACAGCTCGGCGAAGCGCGGCCGGGCGGCGCCGCCGGCCGCCGCCTCGCGCCAGCGGTCCGGCTCACGCACGAACGTGCGGACGACGAAGGCGACCGCCGCCGGGACGAGGCCGCAGAGGAAGACGATCCGCCACGACGTCTCGGGCGAGGTCTTGAACAGCACGCCCGCCACCTGGAAATTGGCGAAGGTGGCCAGGAAGAGGCCGAAGGGGGCGGAGGTGTAGAGCAGCGCGCCCGCCTCGACGCGGCGGCGCTCGGGGACCACCTCGGCGACCATGGCGGCGCCGGCGGCCCACTCGCCGCCGATCCCCAGGCTGGCGACCACGCGGAAGGCGACCAGCGCCCAGATGTTGGGCGCCGCCGCGCAGAGCGCGGTGCCGAGCGCGTACAGCAGCATGGTCAGCATCAGCGTGCGCGCGCGGCCGATCCGATCGGCGATGGTCCCGAACAGGATCCCGCCGGTGGCCCAGCCGACCAGCAGCAGCGAGGTCAGGATGCCGCCCCACTTCAGCGTCGCCGCGCGCGCGGCCGGCGAGCCGATGGTCAGCCCCAGCAGCGTCGGCACGCAGTTGGGGGCCACGTAGTTGAACAGCAGGCCGTCGAAGCAGTCGAAGCCCCAGCCGAGCCAGGCGGCGAACAGCACCGTCCACTGGTAGCCGTTCATGTCCAGCAGCGTGCGCGGCGCGCCCGCCGTCCGCGCGCCGTTCACGGCTTGGCCCCGGCCGCGGCGTCGGTGGGGGCCGGCGCGCCGCAGAAGTTCACCTTGCGAATCATGGGCGGCGGGTTGGCGCGCTCGCGCGCCGAGGCGGCGCGCCGCGCGGCGTAGGTCCGCCCGAGGTGCTCGCTGCTGTGCTCCATGGTGGCCATCACCTTCTTCCAGGCGGCGGTGGCCGCCGCGTCGGTCGCCGGCGGCTCCGGGATGAGCGCCAGGAGGTCGACCAGGTCCTCGACCGCCGCGGTCACCCCCTTGGCGGGCGGCTTGGCCGGATCGGGGACCGCCTCGTTGAACGCGGGCACCAGCACGCGGTCGCGGAACTGCGCCTCGGCGTCGGGATCGACCTGGCACCAGAGGAAGCGGGTGTGCAGGTGGGCGAACGCCGAGGCCGACTCGGCGCGCGGCTGCACCAGCAGGCGCTGGAACGGCTCGTCGTAGTCCCCCTGCGCCTGCAGGTAGCCGCTCAGCATGGCGTTCACCAGCTTGCCGCGGCAGTCGCCGCCGCAGCTCGCGCCCAGCAGGTACGACGCCAGCCACTTGCGGTGATCGGCGTGGAACTTGTCGATGAGCGGCGCCTCGGCGCTGCTCACCATCTCGCCGGTGCGCGCGGTGGCCAGCGTCAGCGCCGCCACCAGGTGGGCGCCGGTCGAGAAGTCTTCGAACTTCTGGATCTCCTGCCAGACGCGCCGGTCGTAGAGGTCCTCGAGGTAGGGATCGAACAGCCACTCCAGCCTGCCGGGCGACGACTGCACCTCGCGCTCCTCGTGCAGCAGCGACATGGGGCCGGCGGCCGCGGCGGCGTGGGTGGCGGCGGTGGCGTCCATCTCGTCGAGCACCACCTGCGCGATGGCGTCGGACCGCTCGGCCAGCGCGTCGTCCTTGCAGAGATCGGTCGCCCGCTGGACGCCGAACCGCTGCAGGCAGGTCAGCTTGAACCCCTGCGCGAGCTGCTGGTAGTTCTTCTGCCCGGTCGCCTCCAGCACCGTGCGCATGTAGGTGGGGTTGTCCTTCCCCAGCTCCATCGCGTACGAGACCGCCAGCTCGGGATCGATGATCGCGCCGCGGGTGAGCGAGAGCAGCACGCCGAACCGCTGGTCTGCGCTCCCCGGCCCCTGCGCCGACAGCACGTTGAGGTTCTTCGACAGGATCTCGGCGCGCGCGATGCGCCAGTCGTTCTCCGCCTTGGTCTGGGCGATGGCCTGCTCGGACTTGGCCTGCTGGGCGGAGATCTGCGACTGGCGGTACTGCCAGATCGAGGTCGCCACCAGCCCGGCCACGCCGATCACGAAGCTGGAGAGGAAGCCGTGGTAGGTCTGGATGAACCGGCCGAGCTTGGAGGCGGTCGGCGCCGGTTTCTCCTCGCCATCGGGTGCGTCGTCAGCGCTCACGCGCGGAATATATTATTGTTTCGCGCGCAGGGAACATGCATTGGCTCGAGCTGCCCGCGGTGAAGTGGGCCACCCCCCTCCCGCTGCTGGCGATCATCGCGCCGATCGTCTGGTGGTTCTTCCGCGGGACCTGGCGCGAGCTCGACGCCGAGGCGCTGGCGCTGCGGCGCGACCTGGCGGCGCGCGGCGAGGTCGACTACCGCCCGCTGGTGGCGCTCACCCTGGTGGCGCTCATCCTGGTCATGCAGGAGTACTACGGCCGCGGCGACTTCTTCGAGCTGACCGTTCGCCCCTGGATCGTCCGCCACGCCCGCGCGAACCCCCACGGCCTCTTCGACCCCGACGTCTACGGCGAGCTCTACCTGCGCCTGTGGTGGGGGTTGACCCGCATCGGCGGCTACCTGGTGCCGCTGGCGCTCTGGCGCTTCTTCTTTCCGCGCGACCGGCTGGCCGACTTCGGCCTGCGCGGGACCGGCTTCCTGGCCCACGCCTGGATCTACGCCCTGTGCATGGTGGTCATGGTGCCGGTGCTCTGGCTGGTGAGCCACCAGCCCGACTTCGCCACCTACTACCCGATGTACAAGCAGGCCGGCCGCTCCTGGCTCGACTTCGCGATCTGGGAGCTGCTCTACCTCGGGCAGTTCTTCACGCTGGAGATCTTCTTCCGCGGCTTCTGGCTGCGCGCGATGCGCAGCTTCGGCGCGGGCGCCATCTGGTCGATGGTGGTCCCCTACTGCATGATCCACTTCGGCAAGCCGTACCTGGAGGCGTGCGGCGCCATGGTGGCGGGCGTGGTGCTGGGCTCGCTGGCCATGCGCACCCGCAGCATCTACGCCGGCTTCCTGGTGCACGGCACGGTGGCGATCCTGATGGACGTGCTGGCCCTCTACCGCCGCCACGGCCTGCCGACCGCGCTCACGCCGGCCGGGAAGCACCACCTGGTTTTTCTCTACTGGAGCGGCCTCCTGTGGGCGGCCTGGCTCGGCGCGCTGGCGGTGCTGGCGCTGAAGCTGTGGCGCGTGACCCGGGGCCGCCTCCTCGCGGCGGCGGCCCCGGGCTCCTGAGGCCCGCGCGGAGGCGTTACTTCGCCTCGGGCGTGGCGGCCTTCATCTCGCCCTTGGGCGCCGCGGCCTTGGTCGACTTCTTGGCGCTCTTCTTGGTCGACTTCTTGGCCGGCTTGTCGGCCGACGGCGTGGCGCTGTCCGACTGCGCGACGACGTGCGGCTTGGCGGCGACCTGGTGCTTTGCCGTCGCGGCGAAGGCCGAGCCGGTGGTGAGGGCGAGCAGCGAAATTCCGAACAGCGTATTGCGAAGCATGGTCGTTCTCCTGGTTGGGTTGCTGGTTGAGCCGGTTGGGTCGGGGCGGGTTCCGTCCGGCCCCGATTTGGCCGACGAGCAGAGGGATTGCACCGGCGATGCCAGCTCCGGCTCGTTTGCAAGTCCGCCCACGGCGGCCTCGTCGTGCCCATCCGCGCTCATCGGCGCGAGATCGTGAGGCGGTTGTGATGTGGCGGGCGCGCATATCTGGCATACGCCTTCCGCGCACACCCCCGGACAGGCGCCGTCGGCGTCGGGGCGCCGCCGCCACGTCCGTCGCCGTCGCCGCCCGCTGCGGTCGTCGCCGCCATCGCCGCCGCTGCCGTCGTCGCCGCCATCGCTGCCGTCGCCGCCGCTGCCGTCGTCGCCGCCATCGCTGCCGTCGCCGTCGCTGCCGTCGCTGCCGCCGTTCGCTTGAGCCTGTCCGTATCTGGCGTAGGCCACCTGCGTTACG
>DASZVW010000720.1:0-19309 GCA_035546895.1 Polyangia bacterium | reverse complement strand
CATCTACGTCGACGGTACGGCGGTCGCCAGCCAGACGGCGACCACCGACAAGAGGACGCCGACCTCCGCCTGGCTGGGGACGCTCGACGGGTCGAGCAACCTGTTCCACGGTCAAATGGACGAGGTGCGCGTCTGGTCGGTGACCCGCAGCGCCGACCAGGTGGCGGCCGACATGTCCCACGGCCCCGCGGGCCCGCTGCCGGGGCTGGTCGCCTACTGGACCTTTGACGACGCCGTCAACGGCGGCCAATCCGTCGATCTCTCGGGGATGGGGAACACGGTCACCCTGGGCGACGGCCTGGCCTCCTTGATGCCGATCCGCGTGCCGTCGGGCGCGCCCCTCTGACAGCGGCGAGAGCACCAGTCTGTGCGTCAGTTCCCCTTTTGAGGGAGCGGATGACTCTGGCGCTCCCTCTCAAAGCGGCGGACCTCGCCATGGTTGCTTCGGGCAAGGGGCGCTCGGGGACCGCCCATCGTGGCCGAGCCCGAGGCCGCCGCGTGGCCGAGCGAAGCGCCGACCCCTCGACTTTCCAGTCGGTCTACGCCGAATGGTTCGCCGACGTGCTGCGCTGGATCCGGGCCCTTGGCGCGCCAGCCGCGGACCACGACGACCTGCTGCAGGAGGTATTCGTGGTCGTCCACCGGCGACTGCCGTACTTCGATGGGCGCAACCTGGCCGCCTGGCTATACCGGATCACCGCGCACCAGGTGCGCGACCATCGCCGGCTCCGCTGGATCCGCGTGATCTTGCGGCGGAGCGTGCCGATCTCGGACCGGCTGGAGTCCCCCGGACCGACGCCCTTGATGGTCTTGGAGACCCGCGAGAGCCAGGTGCTGATCGAGCGGCTGCTCGACAATCTGAGCGAGCCGCTGCGGGTCACCTTCGTCCTGTTCGAGATCGAGGGCTACACCGGGGAGGAGATAGCCGAGCTACAGCAGGTGTCGATCAACACGGTGCGGGCGCGCATCCATCGCGCGCGCAAGCGGTTGCTCCGGCTGCTCATCACCTGGCGGCAGCAACAGAAGGCGGGAGGGTGACGACGTGCAGCGTTTGAGAGAGATGCGGGGGTCGTGGGCGGGGATGGATTCGGCGGCGGCCGCGCTGGCCGCTGCCGTGGCGGCCGTCGAACCGTTACGCGTGTCGCCGTTCCGCCAGGCCCAGGTCCTGGCGCGCGTGCTGGAGGGGCGACGGCCGCGGCAGTGGCTGTTGCGAATGCTCTTGCGGCCGGCCTTCACCCTCGCCGTGCTGCTGCTGGCCGGGATCGCGACCGCCGCCACGGCGGCGCCGCGGCTGCGGTTGCTCCACTGGGGATGGCTGTCGGCGCAGAAGACTGCGCCACCCGTCCAGCCCCAGCCGTCGCCGCTCATCCGAACCGCCGCCCCGTCCTGGGCCGAGCCCCCGGCCGAGGCGCCGCCGCCGGACCCTCGTCCGCCCGCGAGCCGGCCGCACGCGCGCGCCGGCGCCCGCGAAAGCCCGGCGCGTGTGGTCGCCGCCGTGCGGGCGTTGCGCAGCGAGGACGACCCCGCGCGCGCCCAGCGCCTGGCGCTCGAGTACCTGCGCGTATACCCGCGCGGCGCCTTGGCCGAGGAGGCCCTGGCCATCGCGATCGACGCCGGCGCGCGCTGCCAAGACCCGCAAATCGGGCGGCTGGCCGCCCGTTACCTGCGCAGTTACCCGAACGGCCGTTTTCGGCAGGTCGCCCAGGAGGCACTCCTGCGCGGGCGGTGATCGTCGGCCATTGGGTCGCAGAGATCGAGCGTCGGGGTGAGGGTCTCGCTCTCGAGCTCGTGGTGGAGGTGGATGCGGTGTTCGCCGCATCGGTCGCAGCCCTGGCCGGATCTGACCATCCAGGCGGCTCGGTGACGGTTAGACTGTCACCGGATGACCCGCGCCGCCGGCTCCCGGGACCCGCGCCAGCTGGAGCTCGAGATCTGCGAGGCGATCGGCGCCCAGCGGATGCTCGAGCTCGACGACGGCGGCTTTCGCCGCGTCGTCCAGCCCTACTGTCGTGGCTTCACCCGCAAGGGCGCCGAGACGCTCCGCGCGGTGCAGGTGAGCTCCTACAGCGGATCGAGCGGCCGGGCCTTCGGCAAGCCGGCACCAAGGCCAAATGGCTCCGGCTGAAACGTGGGAGGTGGGCGAGTCGGCACCGACGTCGACGCTCTCGATCTCGCTGTCCCCGCAAGGCCACGTCCACGTCGACGCGCCCGCGGGATCTGATGTCACGTCATCTCTCGCGCAGATCGCGAAGCACTTCGAGCGCGGCGATGGGCATGGTGTGTTCCGGTTAGGTGCCGCCGAACCGGAGACGCCTCTGCCCGGTGTGTTGGGCTTCTGGCGCGACGTGGGGCGAGCGTTCGTCGCGCGGTTGTGCGCCATTGA
The DNA here is from genome assembly GCA_035546895.1 of Polyangia bacterium. Lineage (GTDB taxonomy): Bacteria > Myxococcota_A > Polyangia > Fen-1088 > Fen-1088 > JADGRB01. Next base: position 16,926 of record DASZVW010000720.1, on the reverse strand, counting down.
GGACCTCGAAGCGCTGCGCGCGACCGTCGACGTCGAGGTCCCACCGGACGAGCTGGCCGCCCTGGCTGCCGCGTCGCCGCCGATGATCGGCGGCGAGTACCTGACGCCGGCCGTCCTCGCGAAACTGTGTGAGCGCATGGCCACCGCCGTTCGTGACGAGCTGGCCACCTGGGACGGCACGGTCGAGGCATTCTTGCGGCAGGCGAGCCCGGCCTGGAGCCCCGTCGGGCGCGTCTGCTTCCATCTCGCAGAGAACAAGAATGATCCCGAATCGCCCTTTGCCTTCCTGGCGACCTACACGACACGATCGTCGTCGCGGGCGAAAGCCCAGCATCTTCCCCTCGCTCAAGCCTTGCGCGAGTACGCCGGCGCACGGAACAAGGCGGCGCTGCTGGCCCTGCTCGAGCCCGTCCAGCGCGCCGCGCGGACGAGCGCCGTCGCGAGGGATCTGGTCGATGGAGGCGCCCTGTTCGAGACGCTCGCCTGGACGCCGGCGGAGGCGCATCGGTTCTTGACCGACGTGCCGCTCTTGGAGAGCGCCGGCCTCGTCGTGCGGATGCCGGCGGCGTGGCGGGCCAAGCGCCCGCCGCGACCCGAGGTGCAGGTCACCGTGGGCAAGGCTCCCGGCAGCGGCATCGGCGCCGACGCCATCCTCGACTTCTCTGTCGAAGTGACCCTCGATGGGGAGACGCTCACCGAGCGTGAGCTCCGGGCGCTCCTCGACGGCACGGACGGTCTGGCGCTCGTACGCGGCCGCTGGGTCGAGGTCGACCACGAACGGCTGCGCCAGGTGCTCGACCGCTGGGCGAGCTTCGAGGCGGCTCACGCGACCGGGGGTCTGTCCGTCGTTGAAGGATTGAGGTTGCTCGCCGGGGCTCAGATTGGGGAAGGCGGCGCCGAGGCGCCCGGTGGTGACGTAGCCGAGTGGTCGAAGGTGGTCGCGGGAGAATCTCTGGCGAAGGCTCTGGCAGGCCTGCGCAGTCCCGAAGCGCTCGCCGATCTCGATCCGGGTCCGTCGCTCCACGCCGAGCTGCGTCCCTATCAGAAGGTCGGGCTCCGGTGGCTCTGGTGGCTCCGGAGCCTGGGCCTCGGCGGCTGCCTCGCCGACGACATGGGGTTGGGGAAGACCCTCCAGGTCATCGCGCTGCTCGTGTTGCTGAAGAAGAAGGGCGCCGCGGACGAGCCCAGCCTCCTGGTCGTGCCCGCGTCGCTGATCGCGAACTGGCGCGCCGAGATCGGACGCTTCGCTCCGAACCTCGGTGTTTTCGTCGCGCATCCTTCCGAGGTCCCGCCGTCGGAGCTCGGTTCCCTGACTCCGGAGGCGCTCGCGGAGCGCGACGTCGTCATCACGACCTACGGCACCTTGCAGCGGGTCGCCGGCCTGGCCTCCCGATCGTGGAACGTCGTCGTCCTCGACGAGGCCCAAGCAATCAAGAACCCGGGCGCCAAGCAGACCCGCGCGGTCAAGACGCTGCGCGCGAAGCTCCGCCTGGCGTTGACGGGCACGCCCGTCGAGAACCGGTTGGGTGATCTCTGGTCGCTGTTCGATTTCACCTGCCCTGGTCTGCTCGGTTCGGCCAAGGCGTTCGGTCGCTTCGTGAGGTCTGCCGAGAAGAGCGCGCACGGCGGCTACGGCCCGCTGCGCGAGTTGGTCCGCCCCTACATCCTTCGGCGCCTGAAGAGCGACAAGGGCGTGATCGCGGATCTCCCCGACAAGACCGAGGTGCGCGCGTTCTGTGGCCTCACGAAGAAACAGGTCGCCCTCTATCAACAGAGCGTGCAGGAGCTGCGAGAGGCGCTGCGGAGCGCCGACGGCATCAAGCGCCGCGGGGTCGTCCTCGCATCGCTCATGCGGCTCAAACAGATCTGCAATCACCCGTCGCACTGGCTGGCCGATGGTTCATACGCACCCGCGGAGAGCGGAAAGTTCGCCCGTCTGGCCGAGCTCGCCGATGAGATCGCGGCCAGGCAAGAGAAGGCGCTGATCTTCACCCAGTTCCGCGAGATGACGCGGCCACTGGCGGAGTTTCTGGCGGGTGTCTTTGGCCGCCCCGGCCTCGTGCTCTCGGGCGAGACGGACGTCAAGAAGCGCATGGGGCTCGTCGAGCAGTTTCAGCGGGAGGACGGCCCGCCGTTTTTCGTTCTCTCGCTGAAAGCCGGCGGCACCGGGCTCAACCTCACGGCAGCCCGCCACGTGATCCACTTCGATCGCTGGTGGAACCCCGCCGTCGAGAGCCAGGCGACGGACCGCGCGTATCGCATCGGCCAAAAGAGCGGAGTCCTGGTGCACAAGTTCGTCTGCCGAGGCACCGTCGAGGAGAAGATCGACGCGCTCATCGAGTCCAAGCAGGATCTGGCCCGACAGATCCTCGAGGGCACGGACGAGGTGAAGCTGACCGAGCTCGACGACGAACAGCTGTTGCGTCTGATGGCGATTGACATCCGGACCGCGCTCGCGGAAGGCTGACGCCCATGGCCTGGTATGGCGGAGGCTTCGAGTTTCCAGAGTACGTGTCCGTAGGGACGCGCCGTGCTCGGGCCCGCGCCGCCGGCGAGAAGATCGCGCGCAAGCAGAAACGCAGCCTCGCGCCGGTTGGTCCGATCGCTGGCAACAAGCTGGTTCGTACCTTCTGGGGCAGGGCCTGGTGCGATAATCTGGAGTCGTACCGAGACTATGAAAACCGCCTCCCGCGCGGCAGGAGTTACGTCCGGCACGGTGCCGTGATCGATCTGCAGATCCGTGCCGGCAGGGTCGCCGCTCTCGTGAGCGGAACGTCGATCTACGAGGTCGACGTGACGATCCGAGCGCTGCCGCCGAAGAGCTGGAGCAAGCTCGCGTCCGAGTGCACCAGGCAGATCGACTCGCTGGTCGATCTCCTGCGCGGACGGCTGCCGACGCAGGTCATGGAGCTCGTCACCCGCAAGCAGGGCGGCCTGTTCCCCTCGCCGAACGAGATCTCCTTCGAGTGCTCGTGCCCGGACTGGGCAGGGATGTGCAAGCACATCGCCGCCACGCTCTATGGTGTCGGCGTTCGTCTCGAGGAGAAGCCCGAGCTGTTCTTCGAGCTTCGCGGCGTGGACCATGCCGAGCTCGTTGGCGGTGCCGCCGAGGCCGTCCCCCGTCTGGCGGACGGAGCCAAGAGCCGCAAGGTCGTCAGGGATGCCGATCTTTCGGCGCTCTTCGGAATCGAATTGCAGTCCTCGACGACGCGGGTCGCAACCGCCAGCACGGACGGCGCCGGGGATCGGTCCCACACGCGAGCGCCGGCCCCGAGGCCCCGACGGGCGAAGACCGCGAAAGGAACCGACTCAGCCAGCGCGTTGAACAAGGTCGCTGCCAAGGCTCGCGGCACAAAGAGGGCCCCAAAATCGAAAATCGATCGTAACCAGACGTGATGATTGTGGAGGCGCCGGGAGTCGAAACTTAAGAGGCTGAACCCAGAAACCACAAGCGGGACGCGACCTTGGCCGGTAAGTCCGCGGAGGTGGCTGGGAAGTTCGAGACGGGTGGAGTCGGGTGGGGACGGGGCGATCGGGCTCGCGATGCGCGGTGCTGGCACCGTAACGGCACCGCGAGAGGCGCGGGGACATCGACCCGGCGCCCAGGGAGGAATCGGTCCGCACGGCGCGGATGACGGCACGCCCGAGCAGGCACAAGGGAGATGGCCCGTCGCGCGTCGCCGTACAGCTGGCGTGCCTTGGGAGCCATGATCGCGCGCCGAGTCTCAGCCGGCATCCATTCATCTAGCTCGAGACTTGCCGACGAAGCGTCCCGGTCTCCCAACGTCGAGCGCGCGCTAGGGATCACGATACCCGAGCAGCCCGGCCAACGCCGCAAGCGCCAGTGCGGCGTCATTCCGTGTCCAGTTCTCGGCGGAGGAATGCGGCGACAGGTGGGCGAACTGATGTAGCGCCCAGCGCACGGCATCGATCCGCTGGCGCTTCGTCCACTGCTCGCGATCGTCACGCTTCGGCGGGTTCCATCCGGGACCGAACGCTTCGGGCTCGAGATCGCGCCAGCGCTCCAGGGCCAGGCGTACCGCCCCGACAGCGGCCTTCCAGCCGTCATCTCCCCCGCGGACCAGGCCGCGGCGGGCTTCCGCGACGGGCCCGAAGATCTCCTTCCATAGTTCCGGAACGTCCTTGCGGACGGGCATCTCGACGATGACGTGGCTGTTTACGCCTATCGCGTCGACCATCGCCGCCCAGGTCTCCTGCGGATAGCTCAGGTGCATCTCGCCATAGATGCGATCAGGTACGCTGCGCGCGTCGCAGGTGCTGCCGTCCTGAAACCTCATGCTGAACGTCCGCGACACTTCTCCGGAAAGCTGGACCCAGAGCTTTGGGGCCATGCCGTTGCGGCGCTTCTCGAGGATCTGCAGCGCTTCCAGAGAACCCCTCAGCTCAAGTTCGAGCGGCTTGTCCTCAAGTCTCGGGTTTGCTGGCTCGTACCAAGATGAGTCCAGCGCGAGGCCGAGTTCTGTCCCACTGTTGTCGTCGATAAGTACCCGTGCCCGAAGATTCGACACGAGCGGCTGCCATCCGCCGGTCGTCTGCCAGTCGAGCGTGATGTACGCCGGCAGATGCAGCATGAACCCGTCGGGCGTGCGGAATGCGCCACGCTGCGCGAGACCCGCCGCGGACTCGTCAAAGGCGATGCTCCCGACGGCGCGCTGCCGGACCCTGATCTCAATTTTCTGCCGCATCCCAAGAGCATGCGCGGCACCGATTCGGGCCGCAAATATTTATTTGCTTTACATTATGTCTTACGTGCGTGACCTTGAAGGTCGTCAAAGGAACGATTCAGATGCAGCGACGAGGACGGCCGCCCGGATGGAGGAAGAGCGATCCCCGCTCCTCGTCCATCATGGTCCGCCTCGCCCCCTCGGCGCGGGTATGGCTGGCCGCCCAGTCGCACGCGGCCGGCATCAGCGAAAGCGAAATCATTCGGCAGCTAATAGAGCAGCGAATCAGCGACGAAAAGAAGGGAGCGGAACGCATGCGTGGAGCCACCCAGGTAGGGCACGATGCCGTCGTCGTCTGGTCGCCGGACTACGCAACCCACCAGAAGGACCTCGAGATGCAGCTCGCTCGTGGCTGTACTGAGAGAGGAGAAGGTAGAGGCAGCTTCCAGAAGGGGGGGAACCTGTACTTCAGTTGGCTGAACGCCCCCCCGGGCAAGTGCGAGCTCTGCGGCGGGCCCTGCCGGATCGTTCCGCGCAGATAGGCAACGACCAGACGCAGGGAGAGCTCGCCTACGCTCCCTCGCCCTCTCCTAGAGGGAGGTGAGCTGGGCGAGTGCCTGCAACGGCTGTATCGGTGTGAAGCCGCTGCTCTTCTTGAACTCCATCCTATGTGTGAACGACTGGACGGCATCGGAGGGATCCAGCCGATCGAAGTTCAGCCCGAGCAGCCGCCGACGGTCGAACTCCACCGACAGGAAGGTGTCGTTGTCCATGTGCCCGGTCGCCGTGTTCAGTCTCACGGTGCCGACGTCGACAAATACCCTCTCGACGGGCAGGAGGTGAAACAGCTCCCGAGCCACCCGGATGGCCGCGCTGCAGACGTACTCCTGGTAGAAGCCCCAATATTTCGCCTTCGGCATTTCCTTCGTCGAGAGCTTCCCCGACGCCAGCAGCTTCTGCTCGACCGTCGGCACGATCGTATGAGGTACCGTCACCGAGGCCTCGACGACCGTTCGCTCCACGACGCGCGTCTCGACCTTCCCGCCGATGCCCTCGATCTCCCCGAACGGGCTCAGGCTCTCGATAGCGACCTGGTAGGCCTGCAGGTCACCCTGCACAATGCCTCGCGCCGTCTGCTGGTACTGGTTCCAGTGTTCCAGCGCCTCGCGATGGGCCGCCTCGTCCTGGGCGTGCGCCGTCGGTATAGCTGCCTCCAGTTCCGCGCGGCGTCTCTTTGCCCCGCCGAAAAGCCTCTCGAATATCGATGGCCGGTATGATTCCAGCGCGCGCCGCGCCTGATTCTCGCGCTCCTGAGCGGGCGGCGGCGGCGCGGACGCGATGACCTGAGGCCAATCCGGGGGATCGGCCGCGTCCAGATGCAGGGTCACGATCATCAGGAGATGGTTCTCGTGCATCTCGACGGTGGAAGCCGCCTGCGACTTGAGGTTCTCAGCCTCACGCCTCTTCTGCTCGGCGAGCAGCAAGCGGTATCGCTGCGCCGATTCGCGCTCGGACCTTCGCTGCATGGCAGCCCACGACGAATGGCGGTGGTGGTGGCGGCTCATGACGCCCCGGCTCCTTTTTCCCGGGTCGCGAGGCTCTGGCGGTACTCCAGCGCCTCCGGCACCTCGGTATATTTGAAGTTCACGTTCTTCGCCCTATCGAGTTTCGCCAAGACCTCTCTCACCTCCTGCGGCGTCGCCCGGAAGAACTCGCGGCGCAGGTTGACCGCGTTCACCCGGCGATGCGCGAACGCATCGTGCAAATCCCCTTCGAGACCGACCGCGTCGTCGCTGAAGACGAATCCGTGCACGTCGAAAGCGAACGGAACCGACGCGCCGCCAAGCTCCTGGACCCGCTCCATCGGGTCCAGCCGGCGCGTGAGGCCGATCTTCACGACCCCGTCCCCGAACGCGCCGATGTTCGAGATCACGTACACAAAGCCGGCCCGCGTGTTGGCCGACCGTTTCTCCAGATCGTCGGCAGCTGTCTCGATCTCGGCCAGCTTCGTTTCGGCCTTTTCGATCGCCGTCTTGTCGGCATTGGCGCGCGCCGCGACCAGAAGGTTCTCGTAGTGCGCCCGCTCCTTCTCGAACCGCTCCTGCTCCCGCTCGATCTCAATCCTGGCCTGCTCTTCATCGGCACGGCGTTCTCGCTCCTGGCGCAGGCGCTCTTTTCGTTCTTCTTTCTCCTCCTCCTGCTTCTGAAGGAAGTCGGCGGTCAGGCGCATCTCTTCGACACGCAGGGCGTGATATTCCTGCGTGATCGTGATCTTGAGCACCGCGCCGAGCTTCGACACCGCCTCCCGCGACTTCTCCAGCCGTTTGATCGCCGTGTCGAGCGCGTAGGGCCGCATCGTGTGCACGATGTTGTCGGCCTCGTTGTTGTAAGACCGCAGCATCAGCTTGCTCAAGTCCTTCACCATCTTTGCACCCTCGGCCGCCGATCCGTTGATCGCCCATCCCATGCCACTTTGGACAGCAGCTCCATCGCGCTTCGCCATGTCCCGGATGCGCCCCAGGGTCTCCTCGAGCCGTTCTTTGTAGGCGGCAGCGTCCTGGAGGCGATGGCGGTACTGGTAAATCCCGACCTCCTGAAGCAACGCGAGACTGCTCGTCTCGACGGTCTGCTGTTTCCAGTGCTCGTACTCGGCCCGCAGCTTCTCAATCTCCTGTTGAAGCTGCGCCGCCTCGGGCGCGCGCACTTCGACGACGCCCGCTGCGACCATCGGCCCTGGCGGCCCCGGCGGCGCAGGAACCGGTGCTTGCTGGGCGGGCGGATGCGTTTGCGGCGTCCATTGCTGGCCGTCCCACCACCGCAGGGTCCGCTGATCAGTCGGGTCGGGATACCAGCCTGGCGCAGTCATCGCAGCGGCAGAATAGCGGAGTGCGGCCGCGTCCAACAAGCGCCCTAAAGCCGCACCAACAGGTCAATGACGAGAGGTGCCCGTCCCCGCCGCCTCGTTGTCCCGGGTCGGGCCGTCGGACCTCCGTCGAGTCGCTGGCCCCCGGCGGCATCAGGAATGACACGATGGTGCGAGCACGAGATTCAGGCAACTTGCGCTGTACGGCTGCGGTGCGCAATCATCGCGTTCCACGGGAGCATCCATGGCAGATCCGAAGTCCTCGCAGGAAGTCGCGGAGCCCGGAGGTAGTGCTGCTCCGACCAAAAAGCGCCGTAGCAAGCGACGACGAAAGGGAACGTCCGGTCAAGACGGTGGGGCCGGGGCCAACCGTTTTGCGCCTCGCCCATTTCCGAAGGACACCCTCGAACGCGCACTGAAGATTCCCGCGGCGATAAAGGAAAAGAACGGCGGGAATCCTTGGCCCCCAGAGGACGTGGCGGGAGCGGTGGGCCTGTCTCGCGGTGCGCCAGCATTCTACTATCTGACTGCGTCGGCACGTGACTATGGCCTCACGGACGGAGCGCGTGACTCCAAGAAGATCGGGCTAGCTCCTCTGGGAAAGTCGCTCGTCTACCCGCAGAGCGAGCGCGAGGAGGCTGCGGCAAGGCTCGAAGCATTTCGGAAGATCAAGCCGTTCGCCGATGTGCTTGCACACTACGGCGGGAATAGGCTTCCCGAACTCCAGTACGTCAAGAACACCCTGAAGCGCGAGTTCGATCTGGATGAGCGGTACCACGAGGAATTCGTCGAGTTGTTCAAGGCGAACTGTGAGTTCATCGGGATCAAAGAGGGACAGGCGCTTGGCACGGCTGGCGTAGGTGAGCGCCGGAAAGCCGGAACGACCGCGCGGGCTGCCGTCGACGGGGCTGTGACGGTTGCCGAACCCGACGAGGCGAGTAGCTTGACCTGCTTCGTGATCATGCCATTCACCGAGCGAGACAACAGCCGCCCAGCCAATTTCTTCAGCGAGGTCCTGACGAGGCTCATCACTCCCGCGTGCGTCAGTGCGGGTTTTCGCGTCGTGACCGCAGACCGCAGGGGAAGCGATGTTATCCACTCCACGATCGTGAATTCTCTGTTGGACGCGGACCTTGTGGTCGCCGATATGACCGATCACAACCCGAACGTTCTCTTCGAGTTGGGGATGCGAATGCACGCGGACAAGCCGATCGCGCTGATCCAAGCTGAAGGGACGACGCGGATCTTTGACGTCGACAACGTGCTCCGTGTCCTTTCCTACAACCCAAACCTCTGGACGAGCACACTCGAAGCCGATCGTCCGAAGCTTACGGAGCACGTCAAGGCCGCGTGGGAACATCGAGAAAGCCTCGAAACGTACATGAAGTTGCTGCGGCGTAAGGACTCCGCTCCGGGAAGGTGACTAAGGCAAGGAACATTGTTCCGGTTGGCGGCGCCCATCCGCCCTGGGAGGCCGAAAGCCTAGATTCTGGCCTGCCGAGCAGCCGAAGCGTTCGCCTTGCAATGGAGGCCAATAAAGAAGATCGATGCGTGAGATCGTTGGAGCAGTGGTCGTCGTTGCGGCGATAATTCTCTTCAGACACTTGGAGGCGCAGAAACGAGAGAAGCACAACCTCAGGTTCTGGGAAAACGACGACGATGCAGGTTGGGTAAGGATCCGTTTCGACACCATGCAGGGAACGGGGAATGGCGGTGCCGAGTTCGAGATTCGGAGGACTGGCGACGGCAGGTGGGAGTCTCGGCTCTCATCGAAGAGCTGGCGCGCCAGGACCGCAGAGCTTTCGAAGCAGCTCTTCGCGCCACCGTCGGGAATGCCCTACCCCGGGATACGGTCGTTCGACGAGGTGGAGTTCAACGATCTCACAGGAATGGATTGGTCCTATTGGGAGAGACGGCTGAAGGCGATCAGCGCGGTCGAGGACGATTCCGCTTCAGACAGCAAGTCGTCAAGGCTCGCTCAGATCTATCGGGACCATCCAGACATTGGCTACCAGGAGCCACCATGGAAACCCGTTGCGGATAAGTACGCCCCTTCGATCGAGACCGCCTACCGGCGGTTTGTTCACCAAGGATAGACTATCGTAAGAGTCTGCCCACCGCGAGACGCGGTTACTCGTCGCTGATTCTACTCAGATTACCCCTGGCGGCGACCAGAGACGATCGCGAGGGCTCGATTGCGTGCTTCTTGGTCCGCTCGAATCGCGTCTCCCAGTGCCTTTCGCCGCTGCTCGTCGAAGAGATACACACGCACGGTATTCACCTTGTAGCCCGACAACTCAGCGACCTCGTCGATGGAGAGCCCACGTTCAGGGTCGCCCAGCATTTCATCTCTGAGCCTGCGAACAGCGAATTCCTCGCCGTCGCCGGACGGATCCTCAATTGCGGGTTCGGGACTTTGGTTCTGGCCTATCTGAACCGGGGCCTCTCGAGTGACCTCGGGATCCAGCACGAGAAGCTCGGGGAGCTGTACCTTCTTAACGCCGATCTGATTGCGCTTGCAGATGTCGACCAGTTTATCGCCATCGATTAGATAGACGATTCTCTGATTTTGGCCCGGCTTCGCTTCGTTCTGCGCATCGGTGCTGAAGCGTCCGGTAGTCACGATGATCGCCGTATCCTCCTCGCCCTTCACACCGCGCAGCATGCGAACCTCCTCGACGGGGACGGATTTGGTGGTCCAACGTTTCGCCGACACAATGGCACGCGCCTCGACGACACCGCGCCGGTATGCGACCCGCGCATCCGCGCCGCCGTCACGGGTGGCCTGGGTGATCTGGACCTCCTGGAAGCCGAGTGCTTCCAAGACGCGGGTGAGGAAGGTGGACTCGAAGGTGCGCCAGTCCATCCGCTGAAGCCAATTGCGAATCTCCTCGCCGACGGCCTCATTCTTCTCGTGGACTCGGCCTTCGATTTCTCGAGCCGTCGAGCCGAAGGCGAACTCACTCGATTCGCGCAGCCGGACCCAGCCGCGGTCCTCGCCGTCTCGCGAGGTTATGAACCGGGTCCGTTCTCCAAGCTCCTCGAGCCGCTGGTTCTCGAGCTGGATGGCGATGTACAGCGACTGGTACGGTAGGTCCGGATTCTTCTCTTCGGCTCGGACATCGTCGAGCAGCTGTTGCAGGCGGGCACGTCCACCGAGGGAGCGCAGGCGTCGCTCGATTCGATCTACCCTTCTCTCCGCCATCTACGCTTGAGCCTATCCCAGTCGCCGGGCGCGGTGAAGGCGCCCCTCGGGAGGGACCCGGGGCCGGCCGGGATCGGATCCTTGCGCCCCGTTCCACTCGCCGATGGCGGCGTCGATTTTCAAGACACGCTATAGAATCTGTACGAGGATGTGATCCGTGCCCACCGACGTCGACCTTCTGAGCAACCTGCTCCAGGCGCTGAGCCAGCGCCGCTGGGATGATGCCGTGCGCCTTGGCGAGGAGATCGCCAACCATGAGGCTCGTAGGGGGCATGCTCGAGTCGCGCGCAAGCTGCGCGGGGCTCTGGCACCGCGCGACGAAGGGGCAGAGACTGAGGGCCCGACTCCGGTTGGCGCTCCGCTCGCGGGGGCGCTGCTCCCGGTCGATACGGTCGACGGCCTGGACGAGGTGGTTCTCCCGGCGGGGCTGCGGGCGAAGATCGGCGAGGTCCTCCAGGAGTGGAGGTTACGAGACAAGCTCGACGCCGCAGGCGTTTCCCGGCGGACCAAGCTCCTGCTTCACGGCCCGCCGGGGTGCGGAAAGACCCTTACCGCGCGCGCCCTGGGCGGTGAGATGGGTCTGCCGGTGATGGTCGTCCGGTTCGATGGGGTTGTCGGATCGTACCTGGGTCAGACGGCCGCGCGTCTGCGCGAGCTGTTCCGATACGCCGAAGCAGTCCCCTCTGTTCTGGTGATCGACGAAATCGACGCGCTCGCGCAGCGTCGCGGCAACCCCCGTGACGTCGGAGAGCTGGACCGCGTCGTCATCTCGCTCCTGCAAGAGCTTGAGCACTCGACACCGAAGGGCCTCGTGGTGGCCAGCTCAAACCTCCCGCGGGCCCTCGACGACGCGCTTTGGAGGCGGTTCGATCTCGTGTTGGACTTCCCGGTGCCGAGCAGGGCGCAGGTCAAGGCGTTTGCCCAAAGGCGGCTCACCGCTCTCGGTGGCCGACCGGGGCGAGACCTCCTGGCGGCTCTGCACAGCGCGCGATCGTACGCGGACGCAGACCGCATCGTCGTGGACATGCACCGCCGACAGATCCTGAGCCGGGAGATGGAGTGAGATGGCCGAGCGCCGCCCTGTGGCGCCCAAGACCTTCTTTCTGAACGAAACCCACGAACACGCGCGGGGCGAGCCAGAGGGTGGCGGTCGGGTTCCGACCTACTCGAGGATCGATTGGGCAACGAAGGGCCGCCATCTGGCGAGGTCACTCCAGGCGGCGCGCGCCGCGGTGGAGCGCACGGCGGATCCTCTTCGCGCAAGTCGGGTGTTCCTGCTCTCACGCCCCGAAAAGAAGATCGCTCGAGATTCGAAGGCGCAGGATGCCAAGGACGGATCGAAGCAGGTAGAGATCGAGTTCGCGGGCAAGCACGCGCGCGTGTTCGAGCGGCTCGACCTCCAACTGCTCCGTGTGACCGAGGCCGGAGATGCGCTCGTTCACGCGAAGCCCGAGACCCTCGCGCAGCTCGAGGCGACGGCGGCGCGGCTGTCGGATGCCGGCAAGGGCGATCAAGCCAGATGGGCCTTCTTGAAGGAATTCAGTCTGCCGCCGATCGAGGCACGCGTCGACGTCGAGTGGCTCCGACGTTTGAAAGCCAAGGTGCCTCACGACGTGATCGTCGAGTTTCAGCCCGTGCTAACCCGCGCGGAGGTGGATCTGCTCATACTGTCTATCCAGGCGAAATTGGCAGAGGACAAGGGTGAGCACGCAACCGTCGGCGGGCGCGATCCGTCGGGACGACGATGGCTCCGTGCGGCGATGCTGCCAGAGACGATCAAGCACCTCGCGCAGGAGTGGCCCTCGATCCAGACGATTCATGCGCCCCTGACTGCGACGCTCTTCGCGTCGCCACGCGGATCGGAGTCGAGGGCGACGCCGGCGCCTGGACCGGCGGGTGCCGGCGACCTGCCGGTAGTCGCGATCGTCGACGCCGGAGTGCCGCGGGAACATCCGTCCCTCGCGGCGTACAGGCGCGGGGAGTACAGGCACCGGGATGCTGACCAGACTGATCCCGGCGATCACGGTTCGCGCATCGCTTCGCGCGTCGTGTTTGGTGACGTGGTGGCGGACCTGCCGGGCTACGTGGCTCCGCCAGGTCAATGTCGCTATCTCGACGTCGTCGTTCCGGCCGAACGCAACAACGGGGAGGTCGAGCTGGAGGGCAAGGCGATTTTCGACGCGATCGCCGACGTGGCCCGATCCTATCCAGACGTTCGTGTCTTCAATCTGAGCCTTGGCACGTTTCTTCCTCTTCACCAGTTTCCTGAACCGGTGCGCCAGGAGCGGTTGACCGAACTCCAGGACCTCGACAACTTCGCTTTCAACCAGGACGCGCTGGTCGTCGTGGCAGCAGGAAACACTCGCCCAGGTGTCAGGCCGAACGTCGATTACCCCGGTCACGTCAACGAACCGGACTGGGCGCTGGGAGCGTGGGCCGCGGGTTTCAACACCTTGGTCGTCGGCGGTTACGTTCCGCGGCCGAACACCGACGGTCTGGCCAGGAGGCAGGGATGGCCAAGCCCGTTTACCCGGGTCGGCCCCGGTGTCGCCGATGCGCCGATTCCCAACTTCTCAGCTGGCGCTGGCGATTGCACCGAGGCCTACCAATGGAAGCCGGGCCTCGGAGTCTGGACGACCCGCAAAACCGGCGCCTGGGAAGATGTAGTCGGAACGTCACACGCCGCGCCGATCGTGGCTCGCGAAGCGGCTCTTCTCCTTCGCGATCTACAGCGGTTCTGCCCTCCCGGCGTCCAACCCTTCGCTTCCACGGTGAAGGCATTTCTTCACCTCGTCGCCCGCCCGGAGGCGCCACCGCGGAGCCTCTCTTCGGCTGCGCGAACGTTGTCCGGCCGGACGCTCGGACATGGACGTCCGAGCGCAGAGCGGCTGCTGGCTCCGTCGAGAGAGACGGCCGTCTTTCTCTGGCAGGGGACTCTCGATGGTCCTGGTCACTCGGCTCGTGTCCGGGTGCCCCTCCCACGCGACTGGCTGAGGCAAGCCGAGGCGCCTCAGGTTCGGGTCGTCTGCGCATGGAACGCTCCCGTCAATGCCGCCGCGCCGGAGATCTGGGCATGCCGCAAGGTGAGCGTCCAGCTCCGGCCGGACCTCGACGCCGATGCTCCTCGCGGTCGCGGCAGCGCGAGCGGCGCGTATCCGATGATCGACAAGGTCTACGAGATGAGTTCGGACCGTCTAAAGAAGCTGGGCGGTGCCCAAACCGACGAATGGGTCCTCGAGGTCGCGTACGAAGACGTCGCGCCTTACCCCCCGCTCATGCGAGTGGACGAGCAACAGCGAGTCTCGATCGTGTTCGAGCTGTCCGACGAGGGCGAAACGAGAGTGAGCCCGCAGGCCGCCGTCCAGGCGATGTCCCTGACGGCGACGATGATCCAGCTCGGCGGAATGAAGCAACCGATCTGGTCGCCGATCAAGATTCCTACCTGACCGAATCGCTGGCCGCCGCACGGCGGGAAGGGTGCTTGGGTGGTCGGCGGCGGTGGCAAGGGTGGACTGATATTTGCGCGCCCTTCTCCGGCCCGCATTGGATGCGTGCGTATCCAAACTGGGACCTACAAGCTCACGAGCGTCGAGGCGGAACTTATCCAGCAGTTCGGATGCGTTCCGCCCACCACACCGTGGATCATTCCTCCGGCGAGTAGAGCGACGACTTGAAGTCCGAATACAGCTGCCGGACCTGCTCGGGCGTCAGGTGCAAGGCCATCACGACTTCCCGAAGACCGGCTCCCATCTCGAACATCTCGAAGGCCCGCGCCGCCGTCTCGCCCTCGGTGCGCGGACCTCGGACGCCGCGCCTGGCCGCGGCACGAATCACGTCGGCCGGGTCATAGCGCCAGACGCCGGCGTCGTCCCGTTGCGGGTGCAGCTCGCCACTAACGCGCAGACGGTGGACGGCGGTGACGCCGATGCCGAGTTGGTGCGCAACCTGCGATCGGGTCATGCCCGAGGGCGGGAGCTGGTTGGGGCGGATGGGCTTGGTCGTTGGCATGGGACGACCATCGCTCTGCGGCCGTCGAAGTCCAGGATGGCGGTGCCGGCTTGTCCGCCAACTCCGCCACCGCCGCCAACGTCTCCCAGGGCCGTGCCAGCTACTTGCGGTCGAGGCTCCGCATCATCCGGTCGAGATCGCGCGACTGCCGGTCGGCGTCGCGCTCGAGCTGCCGGACCTGGCGGTCCTCGGCTGCCTGCTCGGCTGCCCGACGACGCTCCTCCTCGCCCTCCATAAAGTCAGTCTTCCACTCGTGGTAAAGGGTGCGAACGAGTTGGGGCGGGACCTCCAGTTCCTGGACGATCTCGGCCAGCTCTTTGCCGTGCTCGATCAGGTAGAAGACGCGCGCGGCGGTCTGGCCCTCGTCGAGGCGCGTGCGGGAACGCTTGGACGCCGGTAGCGACCGGGCCAGGGCGTCGACGTCGTCAGCCGAGAAGTAGTGAACCCCGCCTACCACTTCGGGGTGCAGGGCCGTTCCCTCCATCGTTCGCACCTTCGAGATGCTCACGTTGAGGCGTGCGGCAACCTGGGACCGAGTCAGCTTGCCGCGCAGGTCCGGTGTGGGTGACGGCTTCCGTGCAGGGGGCGCTTCCGAAGTAGGGTTCGCCATGCGGGCCTCCTCCGTCGGTGACTCGGACACTACGCCCGACGTCCGGCAGGTCAAGAACAGCGGACGAAGCAGGGCCAGATGCGGGGCTCGAAACAGCCAAAAACCCAGAGGGCCCAAAATCGCTGTCCCAGTTCCGACCCGTTGAGGCGCGTTTCTCGGTTGTGCAGGACGGTCGAGCCCGAGAACGGTCACAACCGTCTCGTTCGAGCCGCTTTGGGTGATCAGGTGAAGAAAGACGGGTCACGTGCAGCCCGACGGTGGCGTTTGCGCCGCATGAAGCAGCCAGAAAGGTTGTCGCCGGGGAGCACGAAGCACGCGTTGTTCTGAATGGGACTTTCATGGCCGAACACCGTCACAAACGTCGCGAAGGAGCGCCTTTGATCAGTGGGTGGCAAGGATGATCAAGGGCTTCCTGTCGCGACTCGAACGCGTGCGAAGGTCTGCTAACGGCTGGACCGCGCGCTGTCCGGCGCACGACGACGCCAAGCCCAGCCTATCCGTCACCGTCGGCGAGGACGGGCGGATCCTCGCCAAGTGCTTCGCTGGCTGCGATCTGGCGGCGATCGTCCGCGCGCTCGGCATCGAGGTCGCGGATCTGTTCGTGGGACCGACTCCGGCCAGGCCAGAGTTCGATGCCGTCTACGACTACCGGGACGAGCGGGGCGAGCTTCTGTTCCAGGTGGTGCGGAGCCCAGGTAAGCGGTTCCGGCAGCGACGGCCTGACGGGATGGACGGCTGGGCGTGGAACCTCACGGGCGTGCGGCGCGTGGTCTATCGGCTCCCCGAGCTACGCGCGGCAGACCCGAGCGCCGAGGTCTACGTGGTTGAGGGCGAGAAGGACGTCGAGACCTTGAGTAGCCGTGGACTGGTCGCGACGACGAACCCGCAGGGTGCAGGCAAATGGCGGCCTGAACTGAGCGAGCCCCTCCGTGGTCGCGATGTGGTCATCTTGCCCGACAACGACGAGCCTGGCCGAAAGCACGCCGATGCGGTGGCACGGCTCCTCGCCAGCGTCGCGCGCAGGATCCGAATCGTCCAGCTCCCCGGGCTGCCGACCAAAGGTGACGTCAGCGATTGGATCGCCGCGGGCAATACGCTCGATCGGCTCCGGGAGCTCGTGGCTGCTACTCCTGCCTTCGGCGTGGCGCCCGCGGCGCGCGCCGCTACCATCGTCACGCTCGCGGACGTCGAACCCGAACGCGTCGAGTGGCTCTGGGCCAGCAGGATCCCCCGCGGCAAGCTGACGCTCCTCGACGGCGATCCTGGTCTCGGAAAGAGCACCGTCGCGTACGACATCGCGGCGCGGGTGACGCGCGGGATGCCGATGCCAGGCGAGACAACCGGCTCGGGTGCCGCCGACGTTGTCATCCTTTCGCATGAAGACGGCTTGGCAGACACCATCTGCCCTCGGCTCCTAGGAGGCTGTCGGCCTAACGGTCTGCCGGCGGCCCGGCAGGGCAGCCGAGTTCCGCCGGCAGCACACGCGGGCTGGGGCTGAGTCATTGCCGCCGCAGGTCGAGGTGCTCAGCCTGCGACGGCGTGAAGCTTGAGGAGG
>DASZVW010000719.1:0-3763 GCA_035546895.1 Polyangia bacterium | reverse complement strand
CGTAGATGACGTGGCTGAATCCGTCGTAGGTGTAGGCGAGGTGGTGCCAGGTGTTGGGCGCCGGCGGGCTGGGGGCCGCGACCAGGATGTCGTCGGTATAGACCCGCCACACCGCGAGCGTGCCGGCGTGTAGCCCGATCTCGATCCCGCTGATGAAGTCGGTACGCAGCGTCAGAAAGTCTTGCGTCCCCGTGACGTCGGCGCAGTCGATCCACATCTCGACGGCCATGGGCGCCACGGGCGGTGCGAACCCGCCGTCGCCAGCCGTCGCGTACTCCTTCATTCCGTCGAAGCTGAGCGCATAACCGGCCGGGCCGCCGTCGGCGATCGGCAGGACGTCGAAGGTCAGTCCGTCGCGCGCGAGCAGGCCCGCGTCGCTCCCCGGCGCCTGCGTGCCCCGGCAAGCGCCCAGCGCGAGCACCATCGGAAGCAAGCGCGGCGGGACCGATCGAAGCGAAGCGAGCATCGGCGAGGGTACGAGCTTACTGCTCCCGGCCCGGCGCGGCGACCCCTTGCTTCCGCATCATTCGCGACCTCCTTCAACCGTTCGACAGGACGAAGTCATCCAGCGTGACCTGCGCGGACCCCGCGGTGACGCCGACCGTGCACTGAGCGCCGGTGACGGAGACGCCCGACAGCGTCACGTTGGTGAACGAGCCGCCGCTCGGGATCGACGTCATCCCGTCGGCGCCGCCGCACCCCTTGGCATAAAGCTGCGCGCCGGACCCGGTGGCCTTCGCCCACACCGACAGCTTGTACGTCCCGGCCGGGATCCCGCTGATGGCCTGTTGCAGACTCCCGTTGGCTGCCACCTGCCAGGACCAATTTCCGGTGTGCCCGCCTTTGACGTTGCTCCCGCCGGTCGACGTCCAGCCCGTCGGGACGGTCACCGCGACGCGATCCGCCTCGAACGAAGGGTTGCGGACGAAATTGTTGCCGGCCGCGACCGCCCAGGTCCCCGCCTGCGCGTCGATGGACCAGCGGTTGAGCGATTGAAAGTGCGGCGTCGTGCCGGTGAAGGAGATCGGCATCCATTGGTTGAACCCCAGACCGTTGCCCGCGAAGTCGCTCCAGCGGTCGCCGGCGAAGATGACGAATGATCCGGCGGTCCCCTGGACGCTGACGAAGAAGCCGGTCTGCGTGACGTGGCTGTAGTCCGGCTGGGTGCCGTCCAGGACGAACTCGGCAGACCACGGGCCTTTGAGGTTGGTGGCCGACACGCAGTAGGTCTGCGAGGCGTTCCAGCCGTGCAGATCCGACGAGCAGAAGTAGTAGGTGCCGCTGTGCTTGAACATGCAGTTCCCCTCCCGGCCCCCTCCTGAATAGACGAGGATGGCGTTCTCGGCCGCCAGGAAGTCCGACGGCCTCAGCGGAGACACGTACCGGTTCGCGCGCCCGTTGCTGCTGGAGCTGACCAGGTAGGCCGAGCCGTCGTCGTCCTGGAACGTGGTCTGGTCCCCTGTCGCGCCGTTCACGATTCCAGGCAGGTTCGTCTGGACGTTGCTGTACACGAACGGGCCGCTGGGCGTGTCGCTGGTGGCGAAGTAGAGGCCACCACCCCCTTGCGCGACCAGCACGTATTTCTTCGTCGTCGAGTTATAGACGACACCGAGCCGCCCGAACCACCCCCCCGTGTTCGCGGGGTGCGACGTCGTCTCCAGCTTCCAGTTGGCGAGGTCCGTCGACGAGTAGGCGGTGATCCCCTTGATGGACTCGTCGCTGTTCTTTCCGCTCGACGGGTTGGCCGCGTAGGTGGCCGCCCCGCCGTAATAGACGCCGTACCAGTAGTACGTGTTGCCCACCTGAAGCACACCGCCCCCTTGCGAGTAGATGAAGTTCCCGGCGGTGTCTTTCCAGAACGTGTCATTCACGATCACCGCGCCCGTGCTCGCGCTCCCGCCGGCGCCGCCCCCCGTCGCCCCGGCACCGCCGGTCCCCACCGCGCCGCCGCTTCCCGCCGCACCGCCCGAGCCGGGTGTGCCGCCCGCCCCCGTCGTTCCCCCCGACCCGACCGCACCACCGGTTGCCGCGGTCCCGCCGTGCCCGCCGGTGGCCACCGCCCCGCCGGCGCCCCCCGCCGAACCGCCGGAACCTGTCGCGCCGCCCGTCGCGGCACCGCCGCCCGAGCCGGTCGTTCCGCCCGTGGCGCCTCCTGTGCCGATCGCGCCGCCCGCGCCGACGGCGCCGCCCGTCGAAATGGAACCACCGGCCCCCCCTGTGCCGCCGGCGCCGGT
Source organism: Polyangia bacterium (assembly GCA_035546895.1). GTDB lineage: Bacteria > Myxococcota_A > Polyangia > Fen-1088 > Fen-1088 > JADGRB01. The sequence continues at coordinate 1,529 of DASZVW010000719.1, read as the reverse complement.
CACGCCGCCCGTCGCGGTCTCCCCACCGGTGCCGCTCGCCGCGCCGCCGCTCCCGGTGATGCCCGATCCGGCGCCGCCCGATGCGCCGCCGCTTCCGTCGGCGCACGCGAGGAAGAGGCAAGCGAGACCGCAGAACAGCGTCGAGGCGTAGGTCGTCTTCATGGTTCTCTCCTGGGGAAGATGGCGGCGCCCGAGGTGCTTGCTCCTGCGAACACCTGGTCACGCCGATGCGGGTAAATCCCTTCGCGCGAACCGGCGCGGCTCAGAGCCGACTCGCGTACGCGGTCTTCATCAAGTCGTAGAGGGAAAGATCTTTACCGGCGACGTAGGTGTTCCCGGACTGGGTGGCGAGCGGACCATTGTTGTCTTTGGTCCCCATGGTGGCTTCCCAAAAGAACGTCCCCAGGCCCTGCTGGTTCGGCAGCCCGTAAATCACGTCGTTGATCTCGCGCTCCGCCCCGCCGTACTCGGCGGCGAAGATCTTGATGTTGGGGAACTTGGCGGCCACGCCGCCTTCGGTCGTCTGCCAGATCATCTTCGAGTGGGAAGCGCTGCTCGAATCCCCCTGGTAGGTCCAGTAGCAAGACTCTCCGAAGGCGTCGACGGTCGTGTACTTCAGGGCGTTGGTGAGCCAGGTGATGCTCTTCGAGAGCGCCGTCTTTCCGTCGACGTGATCTCCACCCTGGGCGATGTGGAAGGAGGTCAGGATGTTCGGATCGACCTCCTTGACCGCGTCGACACCGGCCTTGAGCAGGGCGCCCGTGTTTGCCCAATTCGAGGTGCTTCCGTTGACCGGGTTGGTGCCGGTCGGCTGCCCGCCGCTGTCGCACTTGTGGATGAGGATGCCCGGCGTCGTTTCGTTGCCGATCTGCACCATGTCGGGCCGAGCGCCGCCCGCGATGAGCTGGGTTATCGCGTCCTTCGTATAGGCCTTCATCGCGGCCGCGAGGTCCGTGATGTTGGTGTACCCCTGCCACTTGACGGGAACGCACTGCTTGCCCGGATCGGCCCAGTTGTCGCTCATGTGGAAGTCGACCAAAAAGCCCATCCCGGCGGCCTTGATCTGCTTGCCGAAATCGATGGTATCCGCGAGGCCGCACGCCCCGGACTTGCTGTATCCGTCCGCGGCCGTGGGATCGACGAAGGTGCGCAGACGGACCGCGTTGATGCCATGCGCCTGCAGCAGGCTGAGCAGGCTGGCCCGCAGCGCCACCGACTGCGTCTCGGTGAACGAAATGTCCACCCCCAGCCAATAGCTGAACGGGAGCGCGCCCTGACCGGCCCCCCCGGTCCCGGCCCCGCCTGTTCCGCTCCTGCCGCCGCTGGCGGTCATTCCGCCGGCGCCGCCGCTGCCAGGGCTCCCTCCAGCGCCGCCGGAAGCGGTCGTCCCGCCGCTCCCCGTCGCGCCGCCGCTGCCGGCGCCGCCGGTCCCCGTGGTGCCGCCGTGCCCTCCTGTCGCGGTCGCGCCGCCCGTGCCGGTCGTCCCACCCGTGCCGATCGCCCCACCCGTGCCGATCGCCCCACCCGTG
>DASZVW010000718.1:0-4988 GCA_035546895.1 Polyangia bacterium | reverse complement strand
CTGACCATGGCGGCTGGCGACGAGGGCGAGGAAACGGCGAAACGTCGCCAGGTCATGGACGTTGATGACGGCGCGGACGTCGCGCTCGAGGTACGTCTGCACGTACGATTCGAACCACAGCGCGGCGGCGCGCGGCCGGGCGACGACCTCCGGGAAGCCGCCGCGCAGCAGAGTGACCCTGGGCGACTCGCCGACGGAAAGCGGCCACAGGTGCAGGATCGCCGCGCGCCCGGCCATCGATTCGGTCACGCCACGCATGAGGGACGACTCTTGCGAGCCGGTGAGCACCCAACGGCCCGCGCGTCGCGGCGCCGCATCGATCCGCGCCCGGACGTGCGCGAACACCTCGGGCACGTTCTGCACCTCGTCGAGGATCGCCGGCAGCTTCACGGCGTCGAGGAATCCCACGGGATCCGCGCGCAGGCGCGCGACGACCGTCGGGTCCTCCATCAGGAAATAGCTCGCTTCCGGCAGGAGGTGCCGCAGCAGCGACGTCTTGCCGCTGCGGCGCGGCCCGGTGAGCACGACCGCCGGGAAGTCACGCAGTGCCGCGAGCACCCGCGCCTCGGCCTGCCGCTTCACGTAGCGCATGGCTAAATTTAAACTATTAGTTTAAAAAACACCAGCGTCCCCCCGGCGGGGCCGCTCCAACCATCGTTTCATCCCTGTCGCGGACCCACGAGGAAGAATCTGGCCTTCGGACGCCCGAGTCGTTCATATACTTGGCCGCCATGAGCGAGCCACGTGCCGACGCGTTCGTCTTCTTCGGGGCGAGCGGAGACCTCGCCTACAAGAAGATCTTCCCCGCCCTCTACGCCATGACCCGGCGCGGACACCTGGACATGCCGGTCATCGGGGTGGCGAACTCCCCCTGGACGCGGGAGCAGTTCCAGGAGCGGGCGCGCGACAGCCTCAAGATCCACGTCAAGCAGGCCGACGCCGCGCTGGTCGACAAGCTGGTCGGCAAGCTGCGCTACGTGCGCGGCGACTACGCCGACCAGGCGACGTTCGAGACGCTGCGGCGGGAGCTCGGGCAGGCGCAGCGCCCGACGCACTACCTGGCCATCCCCCCGAGCGTGTTCGGGACCGTCGTCGACGGCCTGGCCAAGTCGGGCGCCGCCAAGGGGGCGCGCCTCATCGTCGAGAAGCCGTTCGGCCGCGACCTCGCCTCGGCGCGCGCGCTCAACCACACGCTGCACCAGGCCTTCGAGGAGTCGGCCATCTTCCGCATCGACCACTACCTGGGGAAGGAGTCGGTGCAGAACCTGATGCTGTTCCGGTTCGCCAACACCTTCCTGGAGCCGATCTGGAACCAGAACTACGTGGAGAGCGTCCAGATCACCATGGCCGAGAACTTCGGCGTGCAGGGACGCGGGCGGTTCTACGAGGAGGCGGGCGCCATCCGCGACGTCATCCAGAACCACCTCCTGCAGGTGGTCGGCTTCCTGGCCATGGAGCCGCCCATCGGCACCTACGCGGAGTCGATCCGCGACGAGCAGGTGAAGGTCTTCCGGGCCATCCGCCCGCTCAGCCCCGAGGACCTGGTGCGCGGGCAGTTCGTCGGCTACCGCGACGAGGAGGGGGTGGCCCCCGACTCGACGGTGGAGACGTTCGCGGCGGTGCGGCTGCACGTCGACTCCTGGCGGTGGGACGGCGTCCCCTTCTTCATCCGCGCCGGCAAGAACCTGCCGATCTCCACCACCGAGGTGCTGGTGAGCCTCAAGCGCCCGCCGCTGCGGCGGGTGGGCCCCGAGGAGACCAACCACCTCCGCTTCCGCCTCAGCCCCGACGTGATCATCGCGCTCGGCGCGCGCATCAAGAAGTCGGGCGAGCACATGGTCTCCGAGCCGACCGAGCTCAAGGTGGTCCACCAGGAGGACGGCGACGAGATGGACCCCTACGAGCGGCTGCTCGGCGACGCCATGGAGGGGGACGCCACGCTGTTCTCGCGCCAGGACGGCGTGGAGGCGGCCTGGGCGATCGTCGACCCCATCCTGGGGAACGCCACGCCGGTGCACGAGTACGAGAAGGGGACCTGGGGCCCGCCGGACGCCGTGCGCCTGACGGCCGACGTGGGCGGCTGGCACCAGCCGGAGCCGTGAGGACCAGGCCATGAACGGCAGATCGCCCAGCCGATCGCCCGGCAAGACCCCGGGGCCGGGCGCGGCCACCGATCCGGGCGTGCTGGCCGCCGCCGCCAAGGCCGCCGAGCTGGTGACCGACGGCGCGCGCGTCGGCCTCGGCTCGGGGCGCGCCGCCTCGGCCTTCATCACCGCGCTGGCCGGGCGCGCCCGCCGCGGGCTCAACGTCTCGGGGGTGCCGACCTCCGACGCCTCGGCGCGGCTGGCCCGCTCGCTGGGGATCCCGCTCATCGAGCTCGACGAGGAGACGCTGCTCGATCTGACCGTCGACGGCGCCGTCGAGGTCTCGCCCAACCTCGATCTCGTCAAAGGGCGGGGCGCCGCCTTCGTGCGCGAGCGGATCGTGGCCGCCTCCTCGCGGCGGCAGGTGATCCTGGTGACCCCCGAGAAGATGGTCCCCGTCCTCTGCGCCAAGGACCCCTTCCCCGTGGAGGTGATCCCGATGGGGGCGGGGCTGGCCGTCCGCCGGCTCAAGGCCCTGGGGCTGAAGCCGATCCTCCGCCAGGATCCCAAGGCCGGCGGGCCATACGTCTCGGTCAACGGCAACCTGATCTTCGACTGCGGCGTGTCGCGCCCGCTCGCCGAGCCCGCGCTGGCCCGCACGCTGGAGACGGCGGTCTGCCGGATCCCGGGCCTGGTCGACACCGGCCTCTTCCTGGGCACCGCCGAGCGCGTGCTGGTCGGTCACCCCGACGGCCACGTCGAGGTCTTCAAGCGATCGGACCTGCCGTGAGCGGTTCCAGCGACGCCGGCGCGGCCGAGAAGGTCGTCTTCCTGTTCGACGTCGACAACACCCTGCTCGACAACGACCGCGTGAGCGCCGACCTCCGCCGCTACTTGATCAAGGAGGTGGGCGCCGGCCGCGCCGAGCAGTACTTCGAGATCTTCGAGACCCTGCGCGCCGAGCTCGGCTACTCCGACTACCTGGGCGCGCTCCAGCGCTACCGGCACCTCCACCCGCGCGACCCGCACCTCTTGGCGGTCTCCTCGTTCCTGGTCAACTACCCGTTCGCCAACCGGCTGTTCCCGGGGTCGCTCGACGCCCTCGAGCACGCCGCCCACATGGGCCAGACCGTCATCCTCTCCGACGGCGACGTGGTCTTCCAGCCGCGCAAGGTCGAGCGGGCGGGCCTGTTCGACGCGGTCGAGAAGCGGGTCCTCATCTACATCCACAAGGAGCAGGAGCTGGACGACGTCGAGCGCCGCTTCCCGGCCGACCACTACGTGCTGGTCGACGACAAGATCCGCATCCTGACCGCGGTCAAGAAGGCCTGGGGCGAGCGGTTGACCACGGTGTTCCCGCGCCAGGGGCACTACGCGCTGGCGCCCGAGGTGGCCTCGTTCCCGCCCCCCGATCTCACGCTGGCCCGCATCGGCGATCTCTGCGGCTACCGGCTGCCGCAGCTGCTGGCCGCGGCCAAGAAGAAGTAGCGCCGCCGCTACTCGGTCAGCCGCCCGCCGGGGCCGACGCGCGACCGGCTGACCGCGCAGTCGTCGATGTAGATGGTCACCGTCTCGGGCGTCAGGTCCTCGCCGATGCTGCTGGCGTCCCACTCGACCCAGGGGGTGGGGCTGGTGGGGCCGGCCACGTCGACGACCTCCTGGCCGTCGAGCCAGAAGGTGAGCCGGCCGGTGGCGTCGTTGGCCGCCCGGTAGAACGCCTCCAGCTGGAACCAGGCCTCGACCGGCACCACCGGGTCGGTCACCGCCAGCGGGATGTCCGCGGCCGTCGCGTGGTCGTAGAGCTCGAGCGTCATCTCGCCGCTCGGCAGCGTCGCCAGGTCCATGTCGTAGAGCTCGGTGGCGGTCGAGGGATCGTCGGCGTTGGTCCGCTCGCGGAACTTGAACAGCACCCAGAAGGTCCCCACCGTCTCGCTGTGCGGCAGGTAGTACCAGGCGCTGTAGTAGGCCTCCGCCGGCAGGCCGCCGGCCCGCGCCAGCGCGGCGCTCTCCTGCGCGCCGTCGGGGCCGGCGGTGATGGTCAGCGCGGCGGAGAGGCCGCCGGTGTGGGCGTGGTCGTTCGACACCGCGATCGTGTTGGGCGGCGTCGGGTAGGCCTCGGTCTGGCCGCCGGCGACCGAGGTCCACTCGCTGAAGTCGCCGGTCTCGAAGCGCGAGGTCCAGAGCAGGTCCGACCCCACGTCCATCCGCCCGCACCCCGCGGCGGCGGCGAGGAGGGCGATCGCCGGCAGCCAGATCCGCGCGCGCATCACGGGAAGCTCAGCGAGGCGCCGGCCGTGGCGCCGATCCAGAAGAGGGGCGTCCGCCCGACCGTGCCGGCCGGGAGCGCGAACACCGACGGTGGCAGCGGCACCAGCTCGGCCGCCACCGCCGCGAAGGGGGCGAGGCGCCCGCGGGTGGCGTGGACGCCGACGGCGGCGCGCAGGCCGACCTCGAGCGCCGTCTGTGACCGCGGGCTCGCCAGATCGAGCGCCCGCTCGGAGAGCAGCGCCGCCGCCACGCCCGCCTCGGCGTAGCGCTCGACGCGCGGCCCGGCGCTCCGCGCGCGCACGCCGGCGTCGACCGGCAGCCGCCACTGCCGCAGCCGCACGCCTCCCACCGTGTTGTCGACGGGGAGCAAGACCGTCAGCCCCGCCTCCGGGCCGAACCGCCGCCGGCCCCCCGACCAGCGCAGCTCGGCGCCCACCTGACCGACGCGATCGTCGGGGCCGACCCCGCCCACCGCCGTGGCGCCCAGATCGAGACGCGCCGCCGGGAGCGGCGGCGGCATCGGCGGCGTCGTCGTCGGCACTGGCGGCGGCGCGGGCGGCGCCGACGTCGCGGGGAGCGCGAGCTGCGCCGGATCGATCGCCAGCGCCACGAACACCGCCGCGATCCGGGCCCGGT
>DASZVW010000717.1:0-3330 GCA_035546895.1 Polyangia bacterium | reverse complement strand
CCTCCTCAAGCTTCACGCCGTCGCAGGCTGAGCACCTCGACCTGCGGCGGCAATGACTCAGCCCCAGCCCGCGTGTGCTGCCGGCGGAACTCGGCTGCCCTGCCGGGCCGCCGGCAGACCGTTAGGCCGACAGCCTCCTAGTCCGCGGAATACAGAACGATTCCTATTCGGTCGGACAATGCCCGACGTCACCTTCCGGGCACTCTGTTTCCGCCAGAAGGGCTCGCAGGGGAGAGCACGACGACGATGTCAGACCGCGACGGTGAGCTGCACGACACGCGGGTGTTGGTCGCGGAAGGACGCGGGGACGCCTCCGAGTCCGCGGCCGGCATCCTCAGACGCGCCGGCGCCGAGGTGGTGAGCGCCACCGACGGCGGCGGCGCGCTGTCGGCCCTGCGCGCCTCCCCCGCCGCGCCCGACGTGGTGCTGAGCGAGGTCCGCTGGCCGACGGGGAGCGGGTTCAACCTGCTCGAGGCGACCCGCCGGCTGCACCCCTCGTCGCCGGTCATCCTCTTCACCGGGCAGCCGACCATCCCCGAGGCGGTCCGCGCCATGCAGGAGGGCGCGGAGTCGTACCTCACCAAGCCGTTCGGGGAGGACTTCGTCCCCGCGGTCCGGAAGGCGGTCGAACGGCGCGCCGGGCTGGGGCGCGAGGGGGTGCCGCTGCGGGCGCCGCGCGCGCTCCCGCCCAAGGGGCTGGTGGGCGACTCGCCGGCCATGCAGGCGCTGTTCGCCCAGATCGGCCTCATCGGCCCCACCCGCACCACCGTCCTCCTGCTGGGCGAGACGGGGACCGGCAAGGAGCGCCTGGCGCAGGCGATCCACGACGCCTCGCCGCGGCGGCACGAGCCGTTCGTGGCGGTCAACTGCGCCGCGCTGGTGGAGACGGTGCTGGAGAGCGAGCTGTTCGGCCACGAGAAGGGGTCGTTCTCCGGCGCGGTCGGCCGGCGCGAGGGGCGCTTCAAGGTGGCCGACGGCGGGACCATCTTCCTCGACGAGATCGGCGAGATCTCGCCGGCCGTCCAGGTGAAGCTGCTGCGCGTCTTGCAGGAGCGGAAGTTCGAGCGGGTGGGCGGCAACGAGACGGTCTCGGTCGACGTGCGGATCATCGCCGCCACCAACCGGAACCTGCGCGAGATGGTGGAGAGCCGCGCCTTCCGGGCCGACCTCTACTACCGGTTGAACGTGGTGGCGCTCGACGTCCCGCCGCTGCGCGCCCGGAAGATGGACATCCCGCCGCTGGTGAACCACATCCTGCCGCGGCTGGCGCTCGATCTCGGGATCCCGGAGCCGGCGCTGACGCCGCAGGCGATGCGGATCCTCTGCGACTACCCCTGGCCCGGCAACGTCCGCGAGCTGGAGAACGTGCTCGAGCGGGCCCTCATCCTCTCGCGCGGGCGCCCCATCTCCGAGGTCCTGCTCTCGCGCGAGCTGGCCCCGTCGGAGGCGCTGGAGCGCCCGGACGACCGGCGGGCCCCGCTGGTCCCCGGCTCGACGTTCGCGGAAATCGAGCGCCACGCCATCATGACCACCTACGAGGCCTGCGGCCGCAGCCCGCAGAAGACGGCGCAGGTCCTGGGCCTGTCGCCGCGCACGATCCACTACCGGCTCCGCGAGTACAGCGGCCTGCGCGGGCGGCGGCTCCCCGCCGACTGCACGCCGTGCGCGCCGCCGTTGCAGACCGTGCGCTGACGGCGGCGCGGCGCCGACGGCGCGCGGCCCGCGGCCGGCACGGCCGCTGCACCACCGCCGGGCATGGGACGACACATCCTCATCACCGGCGGCGCGGGGTTCATCGGGTCGCACCTCGCCGACCAGCTGCTGGCGGCCGGGCACACCGTGCGCGCCTACGACAACCTGTCCGTCCAGGTCCATGGCCCCGACGCCGATCGCCCGGCCTACCTCCACGACGAGGTGGAGCTGGTGGTGGGCGACGTCCGCGACGAGCGGCGCCTGCGCGAGGCGCTGGTGGGGATCGACGTCGTCTTCCACCTGGCCGCGGTGGTCGGCGTCGGGCAGAGCATGTACGAGGTCGCCCGCTACGCCGACGCCAACACCGTCGGCACCGCCACGCTGATGGATCTCCTCGCCCGGCGGCCGGTCGGCAAGCTGGTGGTCGCCTCCAGCATGAGCATCTACGGCGAGGGGCTCTACCGCGATCCCGACGGCGCGCTGGTGGCCGGCGCCGAGCGCCCGCTGGCCGACCTCAAGCGCGGCGACTGGGAGGTGCGCGACGGCGAAGGGCGCCCGCTCGTCCCCCTGCCGACGCCCGAGGACAAGCCCTGCGCCCTCTCCTCGGTCTACGCGCTCACCAAGCACGACACCGAGCGGCTCGCGCTGGTGGTGGGCCGCGCCTACGGCATCCCGACGGTGGCGCTGCGCTTCTTCAACGTCTACGGCCCGCGGCAAGCGCTCTCCAACCCGTACACCGGGGTGCTGGCGATCTTCGCCGCCCGGCTGCTCAACGATCGGCCGCCGCTGGTCAACGAGGACGGCCAGCAGCGCCGGGACTTCGTCAGCGTGCACGACGTCGCCCGCGCCTGCCTGCTGGCGATGGAGCGCGAGGCGGCCGACGGCCAGGCCCTCAACGTGGGGAGTGGGGTCTCGCTCAGCGTCCGGGAGGTGGCCCTCCGCCTGGGCGCCGCGCTCGGCCGCCGCCGCATCGCCCCGGAGATCACCGGGCGCTACCGGACCGGCGACATCCGCCACTGCTTCGCCGACATCGGGCGCGCCCGCCAGGTTCTGGGGTACGAGCCGCGCGTCGACTTCGAGGCGGGCATCGAGGAGCTCACCGACTGGCTCGAGCGCCAGGCCGCCTCCGATAGGATCGAGGCGGCCCGGGCCGAGCTCGAGGCGCGGGGGCTGGCGATATGACCCGCCCGCTGGCCCCGGTCCTCATCACCGGCGGCGCCGGGTTCATCGGCTGCAACCTGGCCGACAGGCTGGCGGCGGCCGGCGAGTCGGTGATCGTCTACGACGACCTGTCGCGCGCGGGCGTGGAGCGGAACGCCGCCTGGCTGGAGCGGCGCCACGGCGATCGGATCACCATCGAGATCGCCGACGTGCGCGACGGCGCGCGGCTCGACGAGGTCGTCCGCCAGGCCGGCCACGTCTTCCACCTCGCCGCCCAGGTGGCGGTCACCACCAGCCTCACCGATCCGCTGGCCGACTTCGAGGTCAACGCCCGCGGGACCTTGAACGTCCTGGCGGCGATCCGGCGCGCGCCGCGGCCGCCGACGCTGCTCTACACCTCCACCACCAAGGTCTACGGCGCGCTCGAGGATCTGGCCTGCGAGAAGGACGGCGGGCGCTATCAGCCGCTCGACCGGG
>DASZVW010000716.1:0-2292 GCA_035546895.1 Polyangia bacterium | reverse complement strand
TGGTGGTGATCGTGGTGGCGGTCGCGGTGGTCGTCGCCGTCGGGCTGGTGTCGAGCGAAGGGGTCCGCTTCGACGGCTACGTCGCGCTGGCGCCCGAGCAGCCGCTCCACCTGCGCGACGCGCGCGGCGCCGAGACGATCGTGCCGGTGGCCGAGCTCTCCGGCGACGAGGTGGCCGGCGCCGTCGAGGCGAAGGTGATGGACGACGAGGCCTACGGCGTCCTCCGCCTCGATCGCGTGCCGCTCGATCGCCGCGGCGGCGTGTTCAAGCTCGACTCGGGGACGGTGACCTTCGACGTGGCGGGCGCGCCCGCCGTCGGTCCGGCGATGAACGTCCAGGCCGGCTACTTCTTCACCCGGCGGCTCGGCCTGCTGGCCAACGTCAACCTCGCGGGCGTCGGCGTCCCGCAGGGGCTGGTGCCGCGGCACGCGCTCGGCCTCGAGCTGCAGGCGTTCCCGCTGGCGTTCGGCCCCCTCCACCTCGGCCTCTTCGGCGACGGCGGCATGGCGCTGACCAAGGTCCTGGCCGCCGGCGCGCCCACCTACGTGAGCGGCCCCTCCGTGGGCGGCGGCGCGCTGGCCGAGCTGGACCTCACCTCGCGCCTGGCGCTCACCCTCCGCGCCGGCGCGGACCTCTCCCGGCTCGAACAGACCTGGACCCCCGCCGGCCAGCTCACCGCCGGCGTCGCCGTCTACTGAACGCGCGCGCTCACCGCTGGCGCAGCACGCAACGGAAGCCGAGGTGGCAGGTGGCGGTGTCGATCGCCTGCGCCATCCGGGCCGCCGGGCGGTAGCGGCGGCAGTAGTTGGGGGCGCAGAGGAACGAGCCGCCCTTGATCACCTTGCGCGGGATCGGCAGGGGGACGGTGGGATCGTAGCTGCGCTCGCGCGCGGTCCGCCCGTCGCCGCCGCCGCAGCACGACCCCTCGGGCTCGCGGTGGCTGGGCGCGTACCAGTCGGCCGTCCACTCCCAGACGTTGCCGATCATGTCGTAGAGCCCCCAGCCGTTGGGGGGGAAGGCGCCGACGGGCGAGGTGGTCTCGTAACCGTCGGCGAGCAGGTTCTCGTAGGGGAACTGCCCCTGCCAGGTGTTGGCCATCGGCTTGCCGTCGGGCTCGAGCTCGTCGCCCCAGGCGTAGGTGGCGCCGTCGAGGCCGCCGCGGGCGGCGAACTCCCACTCGGCCTCGGTGGGGAGCGCCTTGCCGGCCCAGCCCGCGTAGGCGGCGGCGTCCTCGATCCCCACGTGGACGACCGGGTGCTCGTCGAGCCCGTCGAGCGAGCTCCCCGGGCCGGTGGGGTGGCGCCAGTCGGCGCCGGGGACGAACGCCCACCAGTTGAGGACGTCGCGCAGGTCGACCCGCCCCGCCGGCTTGACGAACACCACCGAGGCCGGCACCAGCAGGGCCGGGTCGGCGCCCGGGTACTGCGCGGCGTCCGGCGCGATCTCCGCCTGGGTGAGGTAGCCGGTCTCCTCGACGAAGCGGCGGAAGAGGGCGTTGGTCACCGGCCAGCGATCGATCCAGAACCCCTCGATCGTCTCGGCGTGGGCCGGCGCCTCCTCGCGGTAGTGATCGTTCGAGCCCATGGTGAAGGTGCCGCCGGGGATCCAGGCCATCCCCAGCCGTTCGGCGCGCGCGGTCTTTGACGGTGACAGGGTCGGGGTCGGCATCGTGCACCTCGGTGTGCGGCCTTCGCGACCCCGCAGCTTGGGGATCGCGCGCGCGGGGACAAGTCGGACGCGGGCGATTCAGGCGTCGTCGGAAGGTTTTCTGTGTGCGGCGGTTCCGTATTCGATCCGGACTCCCGGCGGCGCGATCCCAGATTCGAGATCGGGGAGGTGAGGACCATGCGCGGAGAGGGCAGCAGAGTGTGGCGGCACGCGATCGGGGTGGCGCCGCTCGCGATCTTGTTCCTGGGCCGGGGCGCCGCCGCGGATCCCGTCTGCAAGGACTCCGGCGTCACGGTGAGCTTCCGGAGCGGCTCGGCGGAGATCGACAGGAGCGGCCAGGGGGCGCTCTCGGGCGTCGCCACCTGGGCCCAAAACGGCGACCAGCGCACCGTCCGGCTCGAGGGCTACGCCGACAGGGCCGGCGGCGCCACCGGCAACCAGCGGCTCTCGGAGCGGCGCGCGCAGGCGGCCGAGGACTTCCTGCTCGGCAAGGGGGTGGACGCCGCGCGCATCGCTGTCGTGGGGCACGGCGAGGAGATGGCCGGGAACCTGACCGGCGCCGACGCGCGCGTCGTCAAGGTGGAGACCTGCGACGTCCGCCGGACGGTCGCGGAAGCGACGCCG
>DASZVW010000715.1:0-4715 GCA_035546895.1 Polyangia bacterium | reverse complement strand
CTCCGTCTGGCCGGACGCCGTCTGCTCGGCGGGCGGCACGGGCGGGGCCGGCGGCGCCGCCGCGGCGGGGGGCGCCGGAACAGGCGCCGCCGGAGGGGGCCCGGCGGGTGCCGGCGGATCGGCCGGAAACGGGGCGGCCAGTGGATCGACCGGCGGAACCGGCGCCAAGCCATCGAGCTCGGGCGGCTGTTCGAGCGCCGGCCCTCCGAGCTCCGGCAGCGCAGCCACGCTCGCGGGCCTCGCGCTCCTGTTCCTGTTGTTCTTCGCGTAGGGAATCCGAACGGGTCGTCTCAAAACGAGACAGTCGCGCCGGTGAAGGCAAAGCGCTGCGTCGGGTCGTAGCCCACCTGCCATTGCAGCGGCTGCTTGCTCAGCCGATTGTTCTTGTTGACCAGGTCCATCAGGTCCTGATGGGTGGGCCGGCGGGCGTAAGCGACCAAGCTTCCGACGATGATCGCGCCGACCCCCAGGACGCCGAACGTCGCCATCTTGGTGACGTTTCTCTCATTGCAGGCGCCCCAGGCCTGGGAATCGGCGGCGAAATTGGGGTCGGTGACGGAGGGCTCGGTGCAGTCGTCTCCGCCCACCACCCCGTAGATCGCGGAAGCCAAACCGACCACCACTCCCGCCGCCAGCACGGCTTTCGCGCTGTCTTCCCGGGCCTCGAGCCGAGCCGCATCCGGCGCCAACTGCCCGTAAAGGCCGGGATCGCTGGATTTGACGCTCTCGAGGTACGCCCGGAACCCGGCGACGCTGGCGTCGAAGCGCTGGTTCCCGACCTGCAAGTGCTCCGGAATCACCACCGTCTGATTCGACGCCTGCAGCTGGGCCTGCTGTTGATCCATGTTCTGCTGCATCTGCTGCTGGATCAGTTGCGCTTGGTCCTGCGCCAGCTGCGCCTGCTGCTGGGCCTGCTGCTGCGCTTGCTCCTGCTGGATAAGTTGCTGCTGCAGGAGCTGATCGTCCTGCGCCTGGCCTGCGCGCGGCGCGACGACCCCCGCAACCAGCAAGCTCACCGCGAACGACACTCGATATCTCGTCATGGTCCCTCCAGGCGACGCGTCCGCGCGGAGACCGAAGCAATCGCCGCGCCACACCGGTCGGGCAGCGATAGGTTCACCCTCGTTGGAGCGGGATCGAGGACGTCTTCGCTTTTCGACCGGCCACCGTCAGCCTACGGAGGCTCAGTGGAAGGAGACCAACGAGCGCGATAGAAGACCCGGAGCGCCATGCCGAAACGGATGCCGGTCGCGTTCCTGCCCCACGGCGGCGGCCCCGTGACCCACGTCGAGATGGGGATGCCGAGGTCGGACGTCGAGCCGCTGGGCGCGTACTGGCGCGGGGTGCGCGACCTGCCGCCGGCGCGGCCGAAGGCGCTGCTGGTCGTGTCGGCCCACTGGGAGGAGGCGGTGCCGACCGTGATGTCGTCGCCCGCGCCCCCGATGTACTACGACTATTTCGGCTTCCCGCCCGAGGCGTACCAGATCACCTGGCCGGCGCCCGGCGACCCCGAGCTGGCCGCGCACGTCCGCGCGCTCGCCGGCCGCGCCGGGTTCGCGACCGCGGAAGACGGCGAGCGCGGCTTCGACCACGGGACGTTCACGCCGCTCAAGCAAGCGTACCCGGAGGCCGACCTCCCCGTCGTGCAGCTCTCGCTGATGGCGAGCCTCGACGCGGCCGAGCACCTGCGCCTCGGCCGCGCGCTCGCGCCCCTGCGCGACGAGGGCGTCTTCATCGTCGGCAGCGGCGACTCCTTCCACAACATGCGGAGCTTCGGCCCGGCGGCGCGCGAGCCCTCGCGGGCCTTCAACGCCTGGCTGACCGAGGCGGTGACCGGCGACGTCCGAGAGCGCGAGAAGAAGCTGGCGGCGTGGGAGTCGGCTCCGGCGGCGCGGGTGTGCCACCCGAGGGAGGAGCATCTGATCCCGCTGATGGTGGTCGCGGGAGCGGCGGGCGCGGACACGGGGACGGTGACGTGGCGGGGGGAGTTCCTGGGGTCGGAGCAAGTCGGGTGGCACTTCGGGTGAGGGCTCACGGCGACGCCGCCGCGCGCGCCGCCTGCTCTTTGATGTCCTGGGCCTCGAGCACCCCGGTGGGCGCGCCGAAGCGGACGCAGTTGATCATGGCGAGCCCGACCTGGCGCAGCGGGACCCCCGGGAAGAACAAGTTCAGCAACGGGTACAGGACCAGCGCCGCCCTGTAGCTCCGCTTGACGTTCTTCTGGCCGGGCGCGGGCTTCATCAGCGACGGGCGAAAGTTGTAGACGGCCTTGAAGGGCAGGCGGGCCAGCGCGTTCTCGGCCTTGCCCTTCACCCGGGCCCACATCACCTTCCCCTGCTCGCTGCCGTCGGTGCGCGCGCCCGAGACGTGGACCAGGACCATGCCGGGGTTGAGACGCGCCAGCTTCTCGGCGAAGTGCAGCGGGGTGTCGTAGGTGATGGCGGTGTATTCCGGCTCCTTCATCCCGACCGAGCTCACCCCCGCGCAGTAGAAGCAGGCGTCGTACCCGGTGAGCTGCGCCTCGACGGCCGCGAGCTCCCGAAAGTCGGGGACCAGGCACTCGGTGAGCTTGGGATGTGTATGCCCGCATGCGCGGCGGGAGACCGACAACACCCGCTCGACCGCCGGGTTCTCGAGACATTCGAGCAACACGCCCTCGCCCACCATTCCGGTCGCGCCGGTGATGATCACCTTCATGCGGCAAGGTTAACGCCGATGCGCATCAGGACGTAAAGCTGGCGACGCCCGCGGCGTCCTGTCGTATGCTGGCCGCGACGTTCGATGGGGCGGCGCCCCATCCCGAGAGCTCCAGTGGGTCTCTTCTCCAAAATCTTCGGCCGTCGAGAGTCCGAGGCGCACGCCGGCGCCGGGCTGCCGGTGCACCCGGGGTGGGCGTTCGTGGAGTCGGTGTTCGCGGACCTCTACCCGGGCCAGACGCCGAGGCACGCCGCGCTGCCGGTCGCGCCCTCGCGCGAGCTCGGGCGCGCGTCGGTCGAGGGGACGCATGTCTACGACGCCGGCGGCGCCTGGCACTATGTCACCCTCGGCCTGACCGACCTCTACGACCAATCGGACGCCAGCGTCGGACCGAACGGCATCCGGTGCGAGCTGTCGATGCGCGTCGCCAAGCGCGACTCGACCGAGCCGCCGCTCTGGCCGGTGGCCTTCCTGGGGAAGATCGCCTCGCACGTCAGGCAGGGCGCCGTGTTGACGCAGGCGGTGCCCTTCCGCACCGGCGCGATCCCGGGCGCGCCGCCCGACGCCGGTCTCGAGGGGGTGGTCGCGCTCCTCGATCCGGCGATCGAACCGCGTCCCGGGCCCTTCGGCCGGGTCGGCGTGATCCTCCTCGTCGGCGTCACCGGTCGCGAGCTCGACGAGGTGAACCAGGGCCGCGCCGCGAAGCTGGTGGCGGACCTCGCGTCCGATCCCGCCCGGCAGGTCACGGCCGGCTGACCGCCGACGCGACTACTTCCCGAGCGCCTCCCTGAAAAACCCGAGCACGGTCGGCCCTCACACCGCCGTCCCCTCGGTCCGGCGGGCGAACGCGCCGTGCCCCTCCTGCTCCGTCGTCCCGAACGCCGGGAACACCACCGCCCGCCCCTTCCCCGCCTTCTCGAGCAGCGGCCCCAGCGCCCGGCTGGGCGCGAGGTTGAAGTCGTTCTGCGCCTGCACGATCAGGACGGGCGCCTGCGCGCGCTGCGCGGCGGCCTCCAACCGCGCGTCGAGGCCGGTCACCCAGCGCCAGCTCATGGCGGCGGGGGCGAAGGCGGGCGAAGGCGCGGACGTCCAGCCCCTTTTCGGCCGCCAGCAGCGGTCTGGATGCCCCCGAACGAGACGCCCGACATGACGATGCGGCCGGGGTCGACGTCGGGGCGCGCCTTCAGCCAGGCGAGCGCCGCCTCGACGTCGTGGTTGGCCTCCTCATGCAGGGCGACCACCTTCCGCCCGGCCGAGGCGCCGCGGAGGACGATGGCCGCCCTCGACGGTTGCCGATCCACGATGTACGCGCCGGCGGCGCTCGACTGCCCCTGGCCGCGGCGGTGCGGGATGAAGAAGGCGAAGCCGTTGGCGGTGTAAAAGCCACCAGGACCAAGCGCACGGCTCTCATCGCTTCCCCATCGACTGCACCCAACCGGCCGTGGCCCCATTTCGATTCCGGGCGCCTTCAGATCCTCGGCGCGAACAGCTTCTCGCGCCCGCCCGGCACCCGCACGAACAGCTGCAGCGCCATCCGGTCCGTCGTCTGGGCGTAGAGCAGCCGGAGCTGGTGCTCGCCGGGCTGCAGGCGGATGCTCCCGGTCCGGCTCTCCGGCTTGTGCTTGCCGTCGTTGTCGATGACCTGCACACCGTCGATGAAGAGGTACGAGCCGTCGTCGGAGTGGAGGCGGAACTCGTAGGTCCCGTCGGCGGCCACGGTGAAGACGCCGGTGTACTCGATCATGAACCAGGTGGCGCGGGCCGTGATGCCGGGGAAGCCCTCCGGCTGATGCCGCTCGGGGACGTCGAAGGTGTTCGTGTAGAAGGTGGCCGCCGGGACGCAGCCGCGGACGTCGGCGATGCGCAAGGTCCCTGGGGGGATGAAGCAGGCGACCCCCTTGAACCGGGCCGGGGTGTCGCTCCCGAAGGCGAAATCGCCGGAGACCAGCGGCGGCCCGCCGCCGCCCCGACCGGCGCCCGGTCCGCCCGGACCGCCGTGCGCGCCGGGTCCGCTGCCG
>DASZVW010000714.1:0-2758 GCA_035546895.1 Polyangia bacterium | reverse complement strand
GATGACCGAGGTCTAGCCTGAGCGACCTGCTGGTCCGCCTGTACGCCTTGCCGCCGCTCGGGCCGGCGCTCGACCGGGCGGGCGCGGCCGGCGTGGTGGTGCGCCGGGCGGCGGCGGCCGAGCGCGGCGCGATCGTCGACTGGGTGCGGGCGCACGGCTCGCCGGGCTGGGCCGGCGAGTGCGAGGCGGCGTTCGCCCGCCAGCCCGTCGCCTGCTTCGTGGCGGTCGAGAAAAATGACCACCTCTGCGGCGTCGCCTGCCACGAGGCGACCGCGCGCGGCTTCTTCGGCCCCCAGCTCGTCCACCCCGATCGGCGGGGCCGGGGCGTCGGGAAGGCCCTGCTCCTGTCGGCGCTGCACGCCATGCGCGCCGAGGGCTACGGCTACGCCATCATCGGCTGGGCGTCGTCGATCGCCTTCTACCAGCGCGCGGTCGGCGCCGTGGTGATCGAGGGGTCCGACCCCGGGATTTACCCGGCCAAGCTGCTCCGCTGAGCGCCCCGGCCGCGGCGTCCCGAACGCCGGCGCCGAACGGGAGCCTACTGGCCGTCGGGCTTGGCGATTTCGGCGTGGCGATGGACCAGCTTCCAGCCGTCGGCGCCCCAGCGGAACGCTTCGGTCACCCGCAGCTTCATGGCGACCGGCTCCTCTTTCCCGCGCAGCCGCGCGTCGGCGAGCTGGTATCCGGTCCACCAGGCGGTGTCTCCGGCGGCCGCCGACTGCAGGATCTCGATCCGGTTCTTGCCGCCCGGCACGAACGACGCCGCGTCGCGCGCGTAGCGCTCGGCGACCGCCCGCGCCCCCTCGACGGCGTCGCCGCGCGGCGAGAGGAAGGTGGCCGATCCCTCCCCGGAGAGGATCCCGGCGAGCGGCCCGGCGTCCCCGTCGACGTAGGCCGCCGCGACGGCGGCGCGCCGTTCGAGGAAGGCCTGGAATGACCGCGCCGCCGCGTCCCGGCCGGCGTGGGCGACGAACGCCGCCAGCTTCTCGAGAAAGGCGCCGAACAGCTTCCGGCTGTCGTCGTTCTTGATCGCGCCGGCGCCGTCGAGGACGTCGGCGACGTTGCCGACGTAGAGCTCGGGCTGCTGCAGGACCGGCATGTCGACGTAGACCAGCGCCTGGCGGAGGGCATGGTTGGCGCCGAACGCGCCCAGCTTGTACGGCGTGACGCTGACGACCCCCGCGGCGCGCCCCGCGAACACGTTCTGCCCGGCCGGGCGCGAGCCGACGTCGAGCGCGTTCTTGAGGCAGCCCGGGACCGAGCGGTTGTACTCCGGCGTGACGAAGAGGACCGCGTCGGCCCGCGACAGCTCGGCGCGCAGCCGGGTCCAGCTCGCCGGTGGATCGCCGTCGAGGTCCTCGTTGTAGAGCGGCAGATCGCCGATCTCCGCGATCGCGCAATGGAGGGTGGGCGGCGCGATCCCCATGAGCGCCTGGGCCGTCTTCCGGCACCAGGACGCCTTGCGCAAGCTGCCGACCAGGATCGCCACCTCGAACGCTTCGCCCATGGGGCGGCAATCTGGGCCCGCCGGCGCGGATGGCAAGCACCCGCGGCGCCCGCTCCGCTGAACCGAGGGTGTCGAATCTCGAACG
The DNA here is from genome assembly GCA_035546895.1 of Polyangia bacterium. Classification (GTDB taxonomy): domain Bacteria; phylum Myxococcota_A; class Polyangia; order Fen-1088; family Fen-1088; genus JADGRB01. The sequence continues at coordinate 1,166 of DASZVW010000714.1, read as the reverse complement.
CGGCGTCGAGAGTCAGACAGCGGCGGGTGTGAGCGCCGGCGGGCGCAGCAGGAACGCGGTGCGGGCGAACGGCTGCAAGATCGACCGGCAAAAGCGGGACAGCGGGCGCGCCTCGGGCTCGAGCCCCATGCCGCGAAACAGCCAGCGCCACTCCCCCGCGGTGAGGAACCCGAAGGAGTCCTCGCTCGCAATCCGCCGCCGATAGCGCTCGCCGTGACGGCGGCTCAACAGCCGATCGAACAGGGTCACCGGCGTGTCCTCGACGATCACCACCGTCCCGCGGCAGACGCGCAGCGCCTCGCGCAGCAGCGCGCGCTTGCGATCGTCGGGGACGTGGTGCAGCACGAAGCTGAGGACCACGACGTCGAACCGGCGGTCGATGAACGGGAGCTCCACGCCGTCGTAGAGGCGAAACGGGCGCGTCTTCTCCCGGCGCAGGTCGGCCACGTCGGCGCCGAACAGCTCGCCGGCGCCGCGCGCGGCCAGCTCCTCCAGCAGGTACCCTTCACCGCACCCGACGTCCAGCACCGAGGCCCCCGGCGCGACGTGCGGCGCCACCAGCGAGACCGTGTGCAGAGTCTCCTTTCGAACGGTTTGAGATCGGTAGCTGATCGCCATGCCTGGCCTCCGCGGGGGAGACGAAGCAAACCCGGAGCCAAGCCACGCAGGGCCCGCGCGGTGGATCGAACCAGCCTTCCGGCAGCGGTGTACGATTTCGTGATCGGTGGGTGGGTGAATCGGCATTTGGCAAGCGCGCAAGCTCACGCCGGAGGTCTATCCTGATGCGTCATCCCTCGCCTTCCCATTGCTCGATGTCTTCGCGCCTCGCCCGCGGGGCGCGCCTCGCTTCCGTGGCCTGTCTGCTGATGACGGGTTGCGCTAACTCGTCCGTCGATTCGGGATCCGGCACCGGCGGGACGGCGGTTGGAACGGGCGGCGCCATCGGCGATGGCGGGAGCACCGGGACAGGCGGCAGCACCGGGACAGGCGGCGCCACCGGGACAGGCGGCGCCACCGGCGGGACAGGCGGCACCACCGGGACAGGCGGCGCGACGGGAACCGGCGGCGCAGTCGGGACCGGCGGCGCGACGGGAACCGGCGGCGTGAAGGGAACTGGCGGCGCAGCCACCGGCGGCACGACCGGGACCGGCGGCGTGAAAGGGACC
>DASZVW010000713.1:0-4861 GCA_035546895.1 Polyangia bacterium | reverse complement strand
CAGCCTCCACCTCCGCGATCGCGGGCTCCTCCAGATCCTCGCCACCGACGGGCCCCCCCGCGGCAGGGGCCATCACCTCGAACGACGTGAGCCGCTGATCGTGCTCGGCGACCGGCGAATCGCTGCGCAGCGCCGGCCCGGGCTGGCGCGCGCCAGGACGGACCACGCGGGCCGCCAGGCGGCCGAAGTGGCTCACCGCGCCGCCCCCCGCGCGGCGTCGGCCTCGTGCAGGAGCAGGCCGGCGTACGCCCGGCGCACCGACCGCGGCAGGCCCAGGATCTCCTGATGGCTCCAGCCGTACGCCTTGGCAATCCAGTGGACCTCGCGAATCAACAGCGGGCGCTCCCGGTGGAGCGAGGCCAGGAAGAACCGGGCGAGATCGAAGTCGACCCTCTGCGCCGCGCCGCACTCGGCGCAGCTGGCGGGGAGCTCGAGCGACAGGACCGGATCGAGCGCCTCGACCAGGGCCTGCGTCCGCTCGTCCACCGCGGCCGGCGGCCGATCCGGCACGCACCGGCCGAGCAGCAGCTCGCCCGCCCGCTCGGGCGGGACGCCCAGGAGCGCGCGCTCGTCGTCGACGGTGACCAGCCGAAATCGGTCGCCGCCCGGCGCCAGGTAGAAGCCCTGCGCGTCGGGCCCCCGTGCCTCCGCGGCGGCCGCGCGCCGCCCCTCGGCCTCCTCGAGCAACGCCGACAGCGAGAAGTCGATCTCGAACGAGCCGTCGCAGCTGTCGCAGTGGGCGACGCTGCTCACCCGATCGCCGAAGCAGTGCAGTTGCAGCTCGGCGATCAGGCGATCCCGATCGCCGATGGTCATCTGCCAGGCCGTCTCGCGCCGCACCGCCGAGGCCGGCAGATCGATCAGCACGCGCGCCACGATCTCGGAGGCCAGCACGGGCGACTCGCTCTCGCCCGTGGGAAGGAGCTCCTCATGGCCGGAGATCTCACGCAGGAACCCCTGCCGGAGACCTCCTCTTGGCGACAGATTGACCTGGAACACGCGCAGCCCCTTCCCTTGCCCGCGGGGAGCACCTCCGCGCCCCGCAGTTCAGCCTCTCCGACGGACGACCGGCCCGCCCCTTTCTAGGTCTCGGCGACCTCGACGACGCTGTCGTCGCGCTCCCAGCCCTCGTTCTGGACGACCAGCGACTCGATCATCGTGGCGTTGGCGTTGGAGTCGAGCTGCGGCAGCGCGGTGAACTCCGAGACCCAGGCGCGGAACACGCGGTACGACTTCACCTTGGTCCCCTGCAGGTTGAGCACGTCGATGACCAGGTTCCGCTTGTAGTTCTTGAGCGAGACGGCCGCGTCCCCGGTGGTGCTGTAGACCAGGTTCGCCCAGTTCTCGAAGTCGAGGTCGAAGGTGATCCCCCGCTCGAAGGTGATGGGCTCGAACTTCGAGATCCCCGGCGAGTGGCGCGGCGTGCTGACGTCGCCCCCCTCGCGATGGCTGACCACCTCGGTCGACCGCTTGAGCGGGCTGACCTTGGAGACGCCGGCGACCGGCGTCTGGGTTCCCTCGAACCGAATCAGGAACTTGAAGTTCTTGAACGGATCCGTCCGCGTCGTGTTTACGGTGAACTCGGCCATGATTCCCTCTTTTTAACCGTGGGTTGTGAAGAGACCGTCGACGGAAGGCGCCGTCAGACCTGGACCTGTCCAGCCTGCTGCTGGATGGTGATGACCACGAACTCGGCCGGCTTGAGCGGCGCGAACCCGACCACGACGTTGACGATCCCCAGGTTGACGTCGGTCGGCGTGGTCGTCTCCGCGTCGACCTTCACGAAGAACGAGTCGCGCGTGGTGGTGCCGGCGAAGGCCCCCTGCCGGAACAGGTTGTTCATGAACGCCGTCACCGAGAGGCGGATCGTCGACCAGAGCGGCTCCGCGTTCGGCTCGAACACCGCGAACCGCAAGCCGTCGACGAGGCTCTGCTCGATGAACAGCTCGAAGCGCCGGACCGGGACGTACTTGAAGTCGTCGTCGCCCGAGTTGTCGAAGCCGTCCATCGTGCGGGCGCCCCAGCTGACGATCCCGTTGGGGAAGACGCGGATGGCGTTGAGCGCCTCGGGGTTGATCTCGCCGTTCTCCCCGTCCGACATCTTGGTCGTCACCCCGAGGACGCCGGTCAGCGAGGCCTCGAGCCCGGCGGGCGCCTTCCAGACGCCGCGCGTCCCGTCGATGCGCGCCATGACCCCGGCGATCGTCCCGTTGGGGTCGATGGTGCGTGGATTGCCGTCCGGGTTGACCTGCAGCCGCGGCCAGTACGTCGCGGCGTGGTCCTTGACCAGGCCGATGCGCGCCTGCTTCACCGCGGTGATCGCCGCCGGGATGGTGGTGACGGTGGTGTCCAGGTCCATGATCAGGAAGGCCCGCTTCTTGAGGCAGAACGAGCTCGCCGGGCCCCAGAAGGCCGCCCGGTCGTTGGCCGTGTCCCCCACGCTTCGCGGCAGGATCAGCAGGTTGAAGATCGAGACCTGCGAGTCGATGACGCCGTAGGCGAAGTCGTACTCCGTCTCCGTCGGCTTCGACCCGTCGCTCCCGCCGGTCAGGGTGAAGGCCTCCGGGTTGGAGTGGACCGCCGCCGGATCGAGCATCGGGCCGACGCCCGGGAGCTGCGTGGAGGGGCTGGAGAACTGGTTGCCGGGGCCGCTCTGCGCGTTCCCGAAGGTCGGGATGAGCGCCAGCCGATATCCCTGCAGCTCCGCGTGCCAGTTGGTGGTCGTCACGTTGATGGCGTCGACGAGCGCCTGCAGGTTCTGCTGGACGTTGAGCAGCGAGAGCGCGGTGGGGTTCCCCGGAACGGCGCTGCCGCTGTCCATGCTGCCGGTCGACACCGGGAACGTCACCTTGTTCCCTGCGACCACGAACGACTGCGGGCCCGAGAGCGTGAGGTTGGGGACGGGCGTCGGGCTCGCCGGGCTCCAGCTGGCCTTGGTCGCGCCGGCGAAGGTGATGAGGTTCCCGATCGGATCGGTGCTGCTGGCGAGGTCGGCGACGATCCCGCTCGGGTCGGGACGGAAGGCGGCGAACGCCCCGATCTCGATCCCCCCCTGCGCCACGCCGAGGCCCATGGCCGCGGCGATGTCCGAGTCCGGTCCGGGCGACAGTTGTACGTCGAGACCGTTGGTGCCGGCCGTGAAAACCAGGTACTGCAGCGGGCTCGTCGAAGCGGGCAAGCTCGCCACGACGGCGTTGGTCCCCAACATGGTGTCGAGCCCCTTTTGAACGTCGCTCAGCGCCACCGTGCTCCCGGCGGGGGTGACGGGAATGACCACCGGCGTCGCGCCGCCGAGCGAGAGTCGGAACTTGCCGGTTCCCCCCTGCTTGGTGATGGCGGGCTGAAGCTGGTTCTGGAAGATGTCGGTCGGATCGACCGTCCCCGAGATGGAGACGCCGGGGGCGTTGGCCGTCACGACCGGCAGCACCGTCCCGGTCACCAGGGCCGACTCCAGCGGCAGGATGGTGGCGACATACCGCGGATCCTTCGAGTTCATGGAGAGATTGGGGATCGTCTCCTGGCTCGAATCGGTCGCGTTGCCCGCGCTGTCGAACGTTTCCCGGAAGATCGTGAGATTAAAAGTGCTTTCCGGGTTCGCGGTGTTGTAGTCGACCGTCACCCGCAAGGCGTTCTGGTCGGTCCCCGCGCTGTTCGATTGCAACGTCAAGACGTTGGTGCCGGCGGTGTTCTTGAGCGTGACCGCCGCCGATCCGGCGCCGGCCGCGATCCGCACGATGATCGCCTGCGTTCCTCCGTTGAGGAAGAACTGGCGGACCTGATCGGGGAGCTCGCCTTGCGACGTATCCGCCGAGAATGTCCGGGCAAAGTCCGTGAATCCGAGGACGGTCGTCGGGGTATTGAGCGGCCCGTCCTTGGTCATCCCCACGAATGCCGGGATCGACGTGGCGACGCCCGTAATCGTGTGAGATCCCGAAGGGATCTCGTTTACGTACACCCCAGGAAAACTGACTTGGACCATGGCGACCTTTCCTCTCCTCCGCTGCGCCTCGGAAAAATCGGGGTATGACTGCTAGCCTTACGTTCGATACGCGGCCACTGATTGCTTGTCAACGACAAATACGAACAACGTCGATCTTTGATAACTCGTTCGTTTGCCGGAAATAAAACAAAATATTTCGGGAATAAATTGAACGTTCCCACAAGGCATTTCCGACGGGAAACCGCGCGGTCTCACCGCGACACCGGGCGTAACGACAGGCCGTCCGTTTCGCGGGCGTGACACGATCGGCACCAACGCGGCATCTGTCGTGTACCCGGCGCGCCGGAAATTAAACGCTCGGGCGTTCCGCCGCGGCGTCTCGTTGCAGAGCGGGGACGCTCGTGGACGAACGTCGCGTCCACGCCTCCTTCGCCGCCAGCGTCCCGAACGATTTCGCCGATCTTGCCGCCCCCAGCGCGCCCTCGAGGATCGCCGCCAGCGGCCCCGCGCGCCCCGGCGCCGCGGCGGCGGCCTGGAGCGCCTCGCGCAGCCGCGCGCGATCGGCGACGAACACCAGCCCTGCGACGCCACGGCTTCGCCACAGGCGGAGCCGGCTGTCCCAGGTGGCGCCCCGAACGCCGAGCGGCGCCCCGCGCGCCCCGCCGCGCGCCCCGCGCGCCCCGCCGTTCGGAATCCCGATCGCGATCAGGTCGCGATCGGCGCGCAGCCGGCTCAGCGCCGGCCCGACCCAATCGGCCTGCCCCGCGTCGACGACGGCGTCCGTTCCTGCGATCAGCAATACCCAGTCCGCGCCGGCGGCGCGATTGACCGCCGCCAGCAACGCCTCCTGCGTTATCAACGGTTCGGTATCGTATTCAGCGACACGATCGGCGGGTCCGTTGATCGGCACGACCGCGTCCC
>DASZVW010000712.1:0-9191 GCA_035546895.1 Polyangia bacterium | reverse complement strand
TCACCAGCGAGCTGGCGCGCGGACGCGACCTGCTGACGCGGGTCCGGGGCCGCTGCGATCTGGTGCTGCACGGCCACCGCCACGTCCCGCGCGGCGCACGCCTGTTTGGCCTGCCGCGCCCCATGCACGTCTTCAACGCCGGCTCGTCGACCGAGCTGGGGCGCGTGCGCGTCTTCGCCCACGACGGGCGCGGCCAGCTCCTGGGGGCGCCGCTCTGGCTCGACGTCCCGGCCCCCTGGGACGACGCCGCCCAGGCCTTCGGCGCCGACTCCAGCTTCCCCGCGCCACTGGCGGTGTGACTCCCCGAAGGGCTTCCGCGAGCCAAGCTCACCTGTCCAGGCATCCTCGCGCCCCTGACAGGCGGACGGGAGGTATAGTTTGGAATTCGCGCCCGTCATCCGGACTACACGAGCGTGCGTGGCCGGGACGCCCTCTTCTGGCGTCATGATTGACGAGGGAGTGGGGGACTTTCTCGCGCGATTGACCGCCAAGCTGAGCAGCGCGGGCGTTCCCTACATGGTGGTCGGGTCCTTCGCCAGCTCGTTCCACGGCGTGCCCCGCAGCAGCCGAGATCTGCAATTGCGTGACGCAGCCGGTATCGTCGGCGTTCACTCCTTGACGACGACCTGATGCTCGGCGGACAGGCGGTAGCCGGTGCCGCGCACCGTCTCCACCAGCGCGCCGGCCTCGCCCAGCTTGTCGCGCAGGCGCTTGACGTGGGTGTCGATGGTGCGGGTGGAGACGCCGGGCTTGTAGCCCCAGACGTCCTCCAGCAGGTCCTCGCGCGAGCGGACGCGGCCGCGGTGCTCGACCAGATAAGCGAGCAGGCGCATCTCCAGCGTGCTCACGTGGACCTCGGCGCCGTTGACGAAGACGTGGTAGCCGTCGACGTCCAGCTCGAGGGGGCCGACGACATAGCGCCGGCGCTGCGGCGCGCTCGGCGAGGCCGCGGGGGCGGGCGGGCGGCGGGCGCGCAGGATCGCCCCCACGCGCAGGACCAGCTCGCGCACGCTGAACGGCTTGACCACGTAGTCGTCGGCGCCCAGCTCGAAGCCGACCACGCGGTCGATCTCCTCGCCCTTGGCGGTCAACATCATCACCGCCGGCTGGCGGGCGGCGGTGTCGCCGCGGATGCGCCGGCAGACCTCGGTCCCCGGGATGTCGGGCAGCATCAGATCGAGCAGCACCACGTCGGGCGCGAACCGCTGCACCGCCTCCAGCCCGTCGGTGCCGTTCTCCGTCGCCTGCACGGTGAACCCGGCCGCCGTCAGGTTGTAGGTCAGGAGCTCGCGCAGATCGGGCTCGTCCTCGACGACCAGGATGCGCCGATCGACGTTGGTCTCCCCAGTCATGCGGGGCCGACAGTAGTGGACGGTGGTGACGAACCCGTGACAGACCGGAAAAAACCGAGAAAACTCGGGCGGGCGCTCACGGCGTCACGTCGATCTCGGCGGCCGCGAAGTCGACGCCGCCGCGGCTGTCGTTGAGGACGGTCCAGAAATAGACCGGCCCCGGCGTGGTGGGGGCGGTCCAGCCGTTCTGGGTGAAGGTCTCGGTCTCCGCGGACGTGCGGCCGGTGGTGTCGAGGTCGAAGGCGCCGCCGGTGGCGAACCAGGAGACGCGCAGCGACTCGCGTTGTTGCACCAGCGCCAGCGCCACGATGTCCCAGTAGAGGAACGTCTCCGCCGAGCCGGAGGTGAAGTCGGCCTCCAGGGTGACCTTGGTCCCGGCCGCCACGGTCGCCGCCGGCGGCGGCGCGGTTTGTCCGGCGGTGTAGAGCGACGCGCTGGCGCCGCTCGGATCGAGCACCAGGTCGGCCAGCGTGGGGTTGGTGTTGGGGAGGTACTGCATCGCGAACTGGGTGGCGGCGGGGCCGGGCGCCTGGACCAGCGGGCAGGTGATCCGCTCCAGCGCGAAGGCCACCAAGCCGGCGCTCTGCCAGCTGGCGCGGATCGGCTGGTAGAAGCCGCCCGTGGTGTCGGGGTCGGCGGGGCGCTGCGCCGGCTTGCCGGGCACCGGCGACGGCGTCTCGGGGCCGAACAGCATGCAGGCGTCGGTGGGGAGGTCGGCCATGAAGGTGGGCGTGGGGCCGGCGTCGTCGGGCTCGCCGAGGCAGGTGTTGCTGACGTCGTTGACCTCGGCGGGCGGATCGGGATCGAGGCACTGCAGCCAGCCGAGGTCGGGCGCGGCGACCGTCCCCGTGACGTCGACCGCCAGCACGTCGTAGCTGACGGCGCCCCCCTCGCTCGCCTCCGGCGGCGTCCCCCGGATCGCCAGCAGGCGCGGCCCGGTCACCAGCGACGGGGGCGCCCCGAGATCGGGCTTGCAGCCCGCGGCCAGGAGGCCGGCCACCAGGAGCGCGCGCGCGAACGGTCGCCGCATCAGAGCTCCATCCTCGCGCCCAGGATGGCCAGCGTCGGGAAGCCGGTGATGTAGGCGCGCTGGGTGAAATTGTAGTTGTAGATGATCTCCTCGGGGTTCTGCCGATCGGTGATGTTCTGGACGTCGAGGTAGGCGTTGATCTTGAGGCGCCGGTAGACGAACGACTTCTCGAGCCGCGCGTCGAGCTGATAGAAGGCCGGGATCCGGATCGAGTTCTGCGCCCCGAACACCGGCGCGTACTGGGCGTTGAAGGCGTCGTAGTAGTTGTTCACCACCGGCGTGCGCGGGAACCCGGTGGTGTAGCGGAAGCGGGTCCCCACGTCCCAGCCGCGGCCGAGCTGATAGCTGGCGATGATCCCCAGCACGCTGGTCTGGTCGAAGTCGAACAGGCGCCAGTCGGTGTCGGGGTGGTCGCGCCGCTCGCTGCGGCTCCAGGAGTAGCTGATCCAGCCGAAGAAGCCGTGCAGCAGCTCCTGGCGCAGCAGCACCTGGGCGCCGTAGACGCGGCCGATCTCGTCCTGGGTCAGCGACTGGCCGACGGGCGGCGTGGCCAGCTCGCTGCGCGAGACCAGGTCCCACAGGCGCTTGTAGAACCCCACCGCCTCGAAGGTCAGCGTCGGCCGCAGCTTGTAGGAGAGCCCGCCCGAGAGGTGCGCCGCCCGCCCGAGGCCGATGGTCGGGTTGCCGAACACCGGGCTCATGTCCTGCGGATCGGGCGGCTGCCCGTAGATGCCGCCGCCGGCGCTGAGGGTGAGGCGCTTGCCGGCGCGGAAGGAGGCCACCAGGCGCGGGTTGGGGAGGTAGGCGAACACCCGCGAGGCGCGGATGGCGCGCGAGATCGGATCGTTCGGCAGCTCGTCGACCGGGTTCTGGGGGATCGAGAAGCTGGCGTAGCCGGTGGGCGGCAGGACCCCCTCGGTGGGGATGAGCGGGTCCCCCTCGATGAGCACCGGCTCGAAGCGCAGCCCCGGGACCAACGACAGGCGGCCGAGGGTGATCTCGGCGTTCAGGTAGGGGGCGGTGTCGATGACCAGCACGTTCCAGTGGTCGACGGCGACGTCGCTGCGCGGGGAGAGGCCGAACACGGTGATGTCCCCCTCGCGCGCGGGGAGGGTCAGCGACCCGCTGCGGTCGAGCGTCGAGGAGCGCGCCTGCATGTCGATCCCGAACGACAGCGTCGTCGAGGGGGCGACGCGCTTGCGGTAGCTGGCGCGCAGGCCGACCTGCCAGGTGTGGGACTTGAGATCGACCGGCGTGCTGCCGAACGACTCGATGTCGCTGGTGCTGTCGAAGCCGAGCGAGGGGGTCACCACCACCGAGGCGCCGTCGGGGAGCAGGCGCGCGTAGTGGAGGATGAGGCGCTTCCAGCCGGTGTCGGTGTTGTCCGAGCGGACCTCCGACGGGTCGGTCGAGGGGATGGCGCGGCGCAGGTGGTCGTCGGAGGCCAGGAACGTCAGCGCCATCTCCTCGTCCTGCCGCAGCCCCCAGGTCAGGCGCGCCGCGTAGTCGTCGTAGCGCGGGATGGGGACGAAGTCGCCCACGTCCTGCGAGGTGACGATGGGCAGCAGCTGGTCGAAGTAGCTGATGCGGCCGGCCACCGCCAGCCGCAGCTTGGGGGTGAGCGCGGTGGAGACCAGCGCCGAGGTGTCGAGCAGGTCGGCGGCCACGTAGCCGTGCGTCCCGTCCTTGGGGAGCGGCCCGAGATCGATGCGCACCAGGCCGCCCAGGCCGCGGCCGTACTCGGCGCCGTAGGAGCCGGGCGCCAGATCGATCGACCGCACCAGGTCGGAGTTGATGGTCGAGCGGAAGCCGCCGACGTGGTAGAGCGCCGGGATCTCGACGCCGTCGACGTTGACCTTGGTCTCGCTGGGGGCCGAGCCCCAGACGATGAGGTCGCCGGAGCCGAAGGCGGCGCGCGCCACGCCCGGGAGGTTCTGCACCACCTTGAGCGTGTCCCCCTGGGTCCCCGGGACGCGGCGCGCCTCCTCGGTCCGGATGCGGGTCTCCACCGCTTCTTTCTTGATCCGCGGCGCGCGCACCACGATCGAGATCCCCTCCTCGTCGTCGTCGCGCTCCTCGACCAGGTACTTGACCGTGCGCCGCTTGCCGGCGGCGATGGTCTCCTCGGTCTGGACGGTGATGAGCTTGGGATGCGAGAGCTGGACCTTGTGCTTGCCGACCGGGACGTCGGTGAAGGCGAAGTGGCCGTCCTCGTTGGTGGTGGCGGTCACCCCGTCGAGATCGGTGAGCTTGACCGCCACCTTGGCGAGCGGCTTCTTCGAGAGGCGCTCCACGACCACGCCGTCGAAGTTGATCTGCGGCGCCGCCTTGACCATCTTCTCGACGATCGTGAAGTCGTAGCGGTAGGTGATCTTCACCGGCGCCGGCTGGCCGTCGATCTCGGCCGGCTCGAACACGAACTGCTTGGCGGCCGCCACCGCGGCGGCGTCGAAGTCGGGCGCCGCCCCCTTGACCACCTCGACCTCACCCACGGCGCCGTCGGCGCCGATCTCGATCGACAGCAGCACCGAGGCGGTGATGCCGGCGTCGTGCCGGTCCTTCGGATAGACGGCGGGGACGAACTTCACCAGCTTGGGGGCCTTGGTGATGGTGGGGCCGCTCTCCTCCTGCGCGCGCGCCGGCGCGGGCGTCCCGCAGAGCACCGCCGCCAGCGCGGCCAGGGCGAGCGCGCGTCGCATCCGCTAGTCGCCCAGCTCGAACCGCGCGTTGAACGGGACGACGCCGCCGGCCACCGGCTTGCCGCAGGCCATCGCCGGCTTGAACCGCCAGCGCTTGAGCGCGGCGACGATGGCGGCGTCGAAGGCCGGCTCGACCCCGGCGACGACGACGACGTTCGAGACCTCGCCGTCGGCGTCGATGACCAGCTTGGCCTTGAACTTCCCCTCGACGCCGTCGGCCTGGGCCTGCGGGTAGAGCGTGTAGTCGATGGCCGGCGTCTGCACGATCGCCTCCGGCTTGCTGGGCTCCTCCGCGCAGGGCGCGTCCGGGCTGCCGCCGCCCGCCTCGTCGCGGGTGTGCTGGGTGCGCCGCTCGGAGAGGGCGGAGGCGACCTTGGTCGGCGCGGCCGCCGCGGCGGCCTTGGGCGCGACGCTCCCGTGGAGCCCGATCCCGGGGCCGACGTCGAGGTCGCTGTTGGACATCGCCAGGTTGGTGACCAGCGGAGCCGGCGCCGCGTGCACCGGCGCGCTCGCCGCCGCCTTGGGCGCCGCCTGCGCCTTGGCGATCGCCGGGTGAGCGATCGGCTTGGGGGGGGCCGGGGGCTTGGGCGGCTTGGCCTTCTTCTTCTCCTCGGCGACCGCCACCGAGATCGCCTTGCGGCGCAGGTCGCGCTTCTGGGCGACCGAGATCAGCCCCGCCGCCAGGGCGACGTGCAGGCCCACGGAGACCGTGACCGTGGACAGCCGCAACGGCTCACTCCCCGCTCTGCTGGACGTTGATGGCGAACTTGGTGATGCCGGCCAGCTTGGCGAGGTCGAGGATGTGCACCACGTTGCCGTGCATGACCTCCTTGTCGGCGCTCACCACCAGGCTGACGTCCGGATCGGCCGCCACCGCCGCCTTCATGTTCTTGTCGGCCGCCGCCTCGGTGACGAACTCGTCGTTCCAGCGCAGCCGGCCGTCCTTGAGCAGCTCGATCTTAGTCGGCTTGTCGGCGGTCCCGTCGGTCGACTTGGCGCGCGGCAGCTGCACCTTCAGCGTCTGCGCCACGATGTAGGTCGAGGCGACCATCAGGATGACCAGCAGCACCAGCACCACGTCGACGAGCGGCGTGACGTTGATGCCCGAGATCGAGCGGACGCGCCCGCGCCCGCCCGCCATCGTGCCGGCCACCTAGGCCTCCACCCCGGCGGCGCGCCCGACGTGCTCGGCGGTGCGGTCGGCCAGCGGATCGGCCGCCCGGGGCGCCGCCTCGCGCCCGCCGCGCATGGAGGCCAGCACCACGTTCCCCAGCGCCGCGGCCTGCTCCTCGATGTCGCCTCCCTTCTTCTGGAAGACGTTGTAGTAGACGACCGCCGGCAGCGCGACCAGGATGCCGACCGCGGTGCAGATGAGCGCCTCGGCGATGCCGCTCATCACGTTCCCCATCGCGCCCATGGAGTTGCTCCCCAGCTCGCGGAAGGCGGTGACGATGCCGAGCACGGTGCCGAAGAGGCCGATGAAGGGCGCGTTGTTGCCGAGCGTGCCCAGGAAGAGCAGCCCCCCCTCGAACGACTTGCGCCGCAGCCGTGTCGCCTTGGGGATGATCTGCTCGACGGCGTCCGGCCCGCGGTCGTACCAGGTGAGCGCCTCGCCGACGATCGCCGCCTCCACCGAGCGGCTGGCCGCCAGCAGCTTGCGCGCGCCCGCCAGGTCCCCCTCGTCGAGCGCGGCGCGCAGCCCGTCGGCCAGCGCGCCGAGGTCGTCGCGGCGGCGGAAGAAGAACCACCAGCGCTCGACGATGAGGCCGATCGACAGCACCGACAGCGCGAGCAGGATGTAGAGCACCGCCTGGCTCGCCACCGAGGCGACGAAGACCAGCTTCTGCATGAGGACTTGCGTGTTCATGGTTCCCCCTTCAGCTCCTCGTTCAGGGACTTGGAATGTCGAACGTGAACGCCAGCCGCCCGGCGCCCACGCCGTGCGCCCCGCGCGTGTCGGCGTCGGTCGCCTCCCACTGCGCGAACCCCAGCTGGTCGCCGGCGGCGTCGGTGGCGGTGACCTGCCACTGCGCGTCCGGCTGCCCGCACAGCGAGTTGGCGTCGACGCGGACCGTGTAGGTCCCGGCCGGCGGCGGCATGGTGAAGATGACGTTCTCCTGCCGGCGCCCGTCGATCGCGCAGGCGGCGTTGGAGTCGAAGTCCAGGTACCCGGCGGCGGCGACCTGGTCGGGCGTGGGCGGCGGATCGCCGGGCTTCTGGATCGGCAGCCCGACCGGCGCCTTGTACCAGATCTCGATGGGCGTCGTCGGGTCGTCGGGGTCGGGGACGTCGACGTGGAGATCCAGGTCCGACTCCGTGTCCCAGGTGAGCTGGACGAGGAGCTGGGGCGCGCCGGCCGGCGTCGGCGGCGCGACGGCCAGCGGGTAGACCTGGGTCGGCCCCAACGTCCCGTCGGGCGCCACCGGGCGGAAGATGAGCTGGTGCGGCCCCGCCGGCGTCAGCGGCGAGAAGGTGAGCTGCGCCGAGAAGTCGTAGTTGTCGGCCAGCGAGACGTCGGCCACCGTGGTGGGGACGATCCAGTGCCCGCTGTCGCCGGAGAGGCCGACCAGCACGGCGGAGCCCTTCTCCACCGAGCCCGAGACCGGCACGTTCTCCTGGCCCGGCGCCACCTGGTTGGTCATGAGCGCCACCTGGCGCACGAGCGGGCAGGGGCTGCCCGCGTCGGGCCCCTCGCCGGCGTCGCTCGCGGCGCTGCAGGTCCCGGCGGTCAGCGGCCCGGCGACGAACTGGGCCCCGGCGATCCGCATCCAGGCGGTGACGCCCGACTCGGGGCTGGCGCCGCCGCACCCGGCGCCGAGCGCCGCCGCCAGCAGCAGCAGGGCGGGGCGCCTCAAAAGCTCACCTCGCCGCGGATGGTGAGCGCGTTCGCGGGGAGGTTGGCCGGGTTCCCCTCGGCGTCGCGCCCGTTGTGGTTGCGGTTGAGATCGAACTCCGCGATCAGCCGCCCCGACGGCGCCTTGAGCGCGGCGGCGAAGGCCACCGTCTGGTACGACAGCGCGGTCGGCTTGGTGGCCCCCATGATGGTGTTCACCGAGTCGGCGTCGGGGTTGTAGAAGTCGTAGCGGACGCCGGCCTGCGCGTGGGGGCCGAGGTCCTGGGTGACGCCCACGTAGACGCCCAGCTCGCGGTAGTCGCGGCCGAAGGCGACGGGATCGGCGGGGAGGATCCCGCGATCGAGGTTCTTGGCCCAATAGACCTCGCTGTAGAGGACGGTCGAGCCGAGCGACGGCTCGCCGACGCCGAGGCGCAGGTCGGCGCCGTAGGCGAAGCGCGAGAAGTTCACCGACGGCTGGGCGGCCACGCCGGGGACGACCACGATCTCGTTGATGCCGCTGAACACGCCGTTGCCGTCGCGGTCGACCCACTGCACGGTCGACTTGGTGGCGGCGGTCCCGGCGTGGAAGCCGGTCCCCGAGAGCCCCGAGAACCCGCCCGCGATCCAGACCGTGTCGCTGACCGGCGTGTCGATCCCCACCCGCCCGACGAAGTCCTTCTGGTGGTTCGGATCGTGGAGCGCGAAGGACCCCTTCTCGCCGATCGGCTCGCCGTCCATCACCGCGAACACGTAGCGGGCGAAGCGCCAGCCGCCCATGAGGCGCAGGCCGGCGTCGTACTCGCCGGGGAAGAGGCCGTGCTCGGCCGTCGACCGCTCGAGGAAGAGGCGCTCGCGGTCGCTCTGCCCCACCTCGAACCCGAACGGGATCTTGAACAGGCCGGCGGTGGCCATCAGGATCGGGAGCTGGGCGCCGCGCTCGGGCGGCCACTTGAGCGAGGCCTCGGCGCCGATGAGCCGCGCCTGGGTGCCGTTGACGGTGTTGCCGTCGAGCTCCACCAGCCCGGCCACCCACCAGCGATCGATGGCCGCCCGCAGGCGGGCGCGCCGGATGAGGATCTCGCTGGCGTTGAGCGGCGCCCCCGAGGGGCTCAGCTGATCTTGCGACGATTGGTTGTAAGCGATCCAGTCGGCTTGCAGGTAGCCGGTCAGCGAGACGCCGAGCCGCGCGGTCAGCACCTGCGGCGGCGCCTGGTTGGCCTGCGTCTCCACCGCCTGCAGGTGCGCGGCCAGCGAGACCTCGGCGGCGGCGCGCG
>DASZVW010000711.1:0-4407 GCA_035546895.1 Polyangia bacterium | reverse complement strand
TATCGCGGCTCGTAGCGCGGGCGCGCGTACCAGCCCGGGGCGATATAGCCGCCGCCGCCGTAAGCGTAGTCGCGATAGCCGTCGGGACGCTGCCAGTAGCCGCGGTAGTAGACCGGCTGTCCGTTCTCCCAGATGAAGCGCGGGGCGAAGTAGGCCCACCCCGGACGTCCCTGGACCCAGTACCCGTTGTTCCAGGCCCAGTCGTAGCCGGTCCAGTCCCAGTACCCGTCGACCCAGCGGAAGCCCCAGCCCGGCGACGGTGGCCGGTACTCCGGGATCGGGTCGGGCGGCAGCGTGGCCGGATACATGGTGGGGCCGGCGACGTAGGCGTTCGGGTCGGGGGGCGGCATGTCCTGCGCGCGCGCCGCCTCTGCCGACAGCGCCAGCGCCAGGCCGCAGGCGGCGACCGAAACGGCGATTTTGAGGGTTGAGGTCGTCATGCCTGTTGCTCCTTTGTCGTTTGAGCGTCGAATGTACGAATTACTTACGGACAGTAGGCGGACTTGAGTCCGATGTAGGCGGATTGGCAGGCCGTCTCGTCCGGGGCGGTGGCGTCGTAGGCGGCCATGCACGCGGTCTTGTTCGCGCTGCTGGCGGCGTTACAACACGAGAGCAGCTGGGCGCAGGCGCCCCCGCCGGTTCCGCCCGCCGCGCCTCCTGCGCCGGACCCGCCCGCGCCGGCGGCACCACTCGGGCAGGCGGCTGGCTGGCCGGCGTCCCCGCCGCCCGCGCCGGCGTCCGGAAGGACGAGCGTCATCGGCGAGAGGCACATCGCCATGACGTCCTGGACCGTCCCGGTGTAGTACCAGTAGGTGGTCGTGAGGTAGCTGCCCGCGCCGGCCCCCACGCCGCGGCATCCGGCGACCGCGCCCGTGAGGTCGCAGGTGGTCCCCAGGGTGCCGCCGGCGAGCAGGCAATCGTTCTTCGTCCCCGTCGAATCGCCGGGGACCTTCCCGTATCCCGTCGAGGCGATGCAGACGTGATCGGCGCCCTGGCCGCCGCATTCGGGCCGGATGTCGCAGCTCAGGAGGCCGTCCGAGCCGGCCGCGGACGATCCCCCGCCGCATCCCCACATCGCCACCAGAGCCGCCACCGCGAGCAGCCGGAGACCATAGCCTCGCAACACAGTGTCCTCTTCTAGGGACAGTAGCTGGCCATGATGCCCGAGTAGGCTATCTGGCAGGCGGATTCGCTCTGGCTCGTTCCGTTGTAGATGGCCATGCACGAGGTCTTGTTGGTGCTGCCCGTGGCGTTGCAGCAGGCGAGGAGCTGAGCGCAAAAGTTGCCTCCGCCGGATCCCCCGGTGCCGCCGCCCGAACCGCCGCTCCCCCCGCTGCCGCCAGCGTCCGGGCTGCCGAAGCTGCCGTCATAGGTCGTGCTCCAGGTCCCGCTCAGCGCGCTGCAGCTCAACATCAGGTTCTGGACGCCCGCCGAGAGCGCGGCGCCGCTCAAGCTGGTGTCGTTGTAGAAGACCTGTTGGAAGTGGTTGCCCCCTTGATCGATCCCCGAGCAGACGCCCAAGACGTCGTCCGCGGCCGGGCAGGGGTCGTTGCTCACCGTCCCGCCCATGACGTTCGTGGGCGGCTTCGCCGTGTGGACGTAGTTCGTGCAGTTGCTGAGCACGCCCTTGCTGTCGCTCACGCTGACGCTCCACGAGTAGGACCCGCCTCCGCCCGAGGGGCCACCGCCGCCGCTGCTGCCGCAGCCGAGCCCGAACGCTCCCGCGAGCAGCAGACACCCCAACGTCCTGCGCAGTCCTGAGCTCATCTCGCCTCGCATCTCGCCTCTCCTTGGTCGTTCCCAGATCTCACCCTCACGAAGACGTCCCACGCCGTGATCCGGGGCCGCGCTCTCCCCGCAAGAGACGGTGGCGGTCTCTTCGGACACCACGACGGGCGGACAATTGCATGACGGCGGACCGTCGAGCAACAGGTTAATCGATTTCAGTCAGTAACAAGTTGCGCTGCGGCCGGCCGTCGGGACCGTTCAGAGGCCCCGGGCGGGCCCGGGCGCCGCCGGCTCGGGCGCGCCGGTGTCGCGCCAGCTCAGCTTCAAGTTGACCCAGAAGTTCCAGAGCGTCACCACGCCGATCGCCACCAGGTTGGCCAGGTAGCGGTTCATGTGCAGCAGGTTGAACAGCAGGTTCAGCAGCACGACGTTCATCACCAGGCCGATGCCGCAGATCACGTTGAACTTCATCAGCCGGCGCAGGCGGTGCCGCCGGCCGCGCTGGCGGGCGGCCAGGTCGCGGAAGGTCCAGAGGTCGTTCCAGAGGAAGTTGTTGACGATGGCCGCCTCGGCCGCGCAGAGCTTGCTGCGCGTCAGGCCCCAGCCGAGCGACGACGGATCGCTGAGCAGGTAGAGGAGCCCCATGTCGACGGCCAGGCCGGTGGTGCCGACCAGCGCGAACCGGGCCAGGCGCCCGAGCGGCACCCTGGCGAAGCGCAGGCGGACCAGGTGGCGGAGGTACTCGAGGTAGAGCCGCCAGGTGACCTTGCTCTCCCCCTCGAGCCGCTCGCGGAACACGTAGCCGACCTCGGCGACGGTGGCCACGCGGCCCCGCCCGATGACCTCGATCAGGATCTTGTACCCGAGCGGGCTGAGGGTGACGCCCGCGAGGACGCGGCGCCGGAGCATGAAGTAGCCGCTCATCGGATCGGAGACCCGCCCCAGCACGCCGGGGAGGAGCAGGAGGCCGAGGAGCTGCGCCCCGCGCGAGAGGGCGCGGCGGTGGAGGCTCCAGTTGGAGACGCCGCCCCCGTCGACGTTGCGGCTGGCCACCGCCAGATCGGCCCCCGCCTCCATCCGCGCCAGCAGCTCGCCCACCACCTCGGGCGGGTGCTGCAGGTCGGCGTCGATGACGGCCAGGAGCTCGCCGCGCGCCGCCTGCCAGCCGCGGATCACCGCGGTCGAGAGGCCCCGCTCGCCGACGCGGCGGATGACCCGGACCTGCGGGTGCTTCTCGGCCAGCGCCAGCGCCACCTCCCAGGTCCGGTCCCGGCTGTCGTCGTCGACGACGATCAGCTCGTAGGCTTCGCGGCCGAGTCGGTCGTCGAGCAGCTCGCCGAGGCGCGCCACCAGCTCGCCCACGTTCTTGCTCTCGTTGAAGGTGGGGATGACCAGCGAGAGCCGGAGCGGGGGGCCGCCGGGCGCGGCCTCGGGGACCACGAGCGGCCCGACCGGCGTCGGCACCAGCGCGGCGGCGAGCGGTTGAGGGTCGGCGGACACGCCCCGCCAAGAGTAGCAACGATCGTCCCGCCGAAGCCAGAATCGGACCTGTCGGGGCCGCCGGTCGAGGTCGGCGGCGGATCCCCCCGCAGGCCCCGCCGTGTTATGAACCCCGGCGCATGTCGCCCCCCGTCCGTGTCCGCATCGCCCCCTCGCCGACCGGGGATCCGCACGTCGGCACGGCCTACATCGCCCTCTTCAACTACGCCTTCGCCAGGAAGCACGGCGGGAAGTTCGTGCTCCGCATCGAGGACACCGACCGGGCCCGCTCGACCCCGGCGTCCGAGGCGGCCATCCTGCGCGCCTTGACCTGGGTGGGGCTCGGCTGGGACGAGGGGCCCGACATCGGCGGCCCGTTCGGCCCCTACCGGCAGTCGGAGCGCGCGGAGATCTACCAGGACGAGGTGGCCAAGCTGCTGGCGAACGGGGGCGCCTACCGCTGCTTCTGCACCGCCGAGCGCCTGGAGGCCGTGCGCCAAGAGCAGCGGCGTCAGGCGCTCTTCGTCGGCTACGATCGGCTCTGCCGCGGGCTCCCCGCGGAGGAGGGGGCCCGACGGGCGGCGGCCGGCGAGCCGTTCGTGGTCCGGATGAAGATGCCCCTCGCCGGCGAGACGGCCTTCGTCGACCGGCTGCGCGGCGAGGTGAAGTTCGACAACGCGCAGATCGATGACCAGATCCTGCTCAAGACCGACGGCTTCCCGACCTACCACCTGGCCAACGTGGTCGACGACCACCTGATGCAGATCACCCACGTGATCCGCGCCGAAGAGTGGCTGTCGTCGACGCCCAAGCACGTGGTCCTCTACCAGGCGTTCGGCTGGCAGGCGCCCGAGTGGGTCCACATGCCGCTCCTGCGCAACGCCGACAAGTCGAAGATCTCCAAGCGCAAGAACCCGGTCTCGCTCGACTACTACCAGGACGCGGGGTTCCTGCCGGAGGCGCTGCTCAATTACCTGGGGACCATGGGGTGGTCGATCTCGGGCGACCGCGAGAAGTTCACGCTGGCGGAGATGGTGGCGGCGTTCGACTTCGACCGCGTCAGCCTGGGCGGGCCGGTGTTCGACCTGGTGAAGCTGTCGGCCATGAACGCCGGCTACCTGCGCGAGCTCCCCGACGGCGAGATCGTCCGGAGGCTGCGGGCCTGGCGGCTCTCCGACGAGAAGCTGGCCTCGCTGGTGC
>DASZVW010000710.1:0-2430 GCA_035546895.1 Polyangia bacterium | reverse complement strand
GAGCTGGGGCTCCTGGGCGGGCTCGGCCTGGCGCCGGTCGTCGACCGGTGCCTGGTGTGCGGCGCGGCCGACGCCCGCGCCTACCGCTGGGACCCCGACCGCGGCGGCGCCGTCTGCGCCGGCTGCGCCCGCGGCGGCCGCCCCCTCAGCGCCGAGGCGCGCGCGGCGCTGGTCCGGCTCGCCGGCGTGCCGCTCGGCGAGGCGGGCCGTGAGCGGCTGCCGCCCGACGTGAACCGCGACTGTCGCGAGGCGCTGCTGGAGATCATCAACCACCACGTGAGCGGTCCGCTCAAGTCGGTGGAATTCATTGCCAAGCTGAGCGCTGGCGTGGGGGGCGTGGCGTGAGCGGCCGGCCGGCGGCGCTGGGGATCCGTCACCTGGCGCTCACCGTCCGCGACCTCGAGGCGGCGGAGCGGTTCTGGGTCGAGGTCATGGGCTACGAGGTCGAGTGGCGCCCCGATCCCGACAACGTCTACCTGCATGGCGGCCGCGACAACCTGGCGCTGCACCGGGGCGAGGTGGTCGGCGCCGGCCAGCTCGATCACGTCGGCATCGCCGTCCCCACCCCGGCCGACGTCGACGCCTGGGCCGCGCACCTCGAGGCGCGCGGCGTGGCGCTCAAGGCGCGCCCCAAGACCCACCGCGACGGCTCGCGCTCGCTCTACTTCTACGGCCCGCAGCGCCTCCTCATCCAGATCATCCACCACGCGCCCATGACGTAGGGCGGGTCTTCGATTAGAGTGTCGGGCCCCATGCCCGCCAAATCGCTCGAACAGATCGTCAGCCTCGCCAAGCGCCGAGGGTTCGTCTTCCCGTCGTCGGCCGTCTACGGCGGCCTCGGCAGCACCTGGGACTACGGCCCGCTGGGCGTCGAGCTGAAGAACAACGTCAAGCGCGCCTGGTGGCGGTCGGTGGTGCACGACCGCGACGACATGGAGGGGCTCGACGCGGCCATCCTCATGAACCGGCTGGTCTGGAAGTACTCCGGCCACGAGGCGACGTTCTCCGACCCCATGACCGACTGCCGCGCCTGCAAGGCGCGCCCGCGCGCCGACCACGTCTTCGTGGCGCAGAAGGGGCGGGACCCCAAGGGGATCGACGAGATCAACGCGGCCATCGCGGCCAAGGAGCTGAAGTGCCCGAAGTGCGGGTCGACCGACCTGACGCCGGCGCGCCCGTTCAACCTGATGTTCAGGACCACCGTCGGCGCGGTCGACACCGGCGACGACGCCGGGCTCGCCTACCTGCGGCCGGAGACGGCGCAGGGGATCTTCGTCAACTTCGGCAACGTGCTGGACACCATGCGCCGCAAGCTCCCGTTCGGGATCGCCCAGATCGGCAAGGCGTTCCGCAACGAGATCACGCCCGGCAACTTCACCTTCCGGACGCGCGAGTTCGAGCAGATGGAGATCGAGTACTTCGTGAAGCCGGGCGAGGACGAGGCGGCGCACCAGGCCTGGATCGACGCCCGCACGCAGTGGTACGTCGACCTGGGGATGCGGCGCGAGAACCTGCGCCAGCGCGAGCAGGAGAAGCACGAGCTGGCCCACTACGCCAAGCGCTGCGTCGACCTCGAGTACCGCTTCCCGATGGGGTGGAGCGAGCTCGAGGGGATCGCCAACCGGACCGACTTCGACCTCAAGGCCCACAGCCGCAGCCCCCAGAACCCGGACGCCGTCGGCGAGCTGACCTACTTCGACCAGGAGCAGAAGAAGCACATCGTGCCGTACGTGATCGAGCCGTCGGCGGGGGCCGATCGGGCCACGCTGGCCTTCCTCTGCGACGCCTACGACGAGTCGCTGGTCAAGGAGCCGCCCGCCGAGGAGACCGCCAAGCTGCGCGAGCTGGTGGAGAGCTTCGCCAAGTCGGTCGGCAAGCGCGACCCCAAGCAGTTGGAGCCGGCCACCAAGGAGCGCCTGGTGGCCGCCGCCGAGCAGATCGCCGCCGCGCTGCCGGGCTCGCTCCCCGACCTGCTGGCGCTCTCGGACGACGCCGACGCCAACCGGATCGAGGTCTGGAAGAAGGTGAAGGGGGCCGCCGAGAAGCTGGGCGAGGAGCACACCCGCACGGTGCTGCGGCTCAACCCGCGCCTCTCGCCGATCACGGTGGCGGTCTTCCCGCTCAAGAAGAACGAGCCGCGCCTGGTCGAGACGGCGCGCGGGATCAAGCGCGACCTCCAGCGGGCCGGGCTGCGGGCCGTCTACGACGACACGGGCGCCATCGGCAAGCTCTACCGCCGGCAGGACGAGGTCGGCACCCCGTTCTGCATCACCGTCGACTTCCAGAGCCTGGACGACAAGACGGTGACCGTCCGCGACCGCGACAGCATGGGGCAGGAGCGGGTCGGGATCGGCGAGGTCGCCGCGGCGCTGCGGGCCAAGGTCGGGTAGGCCAGCGGCCCGGCAGGTCGAATGGCCCGGTCAGGCCCGC
>DASZVW010000709.1:0-6488 GCA_035546895.1 Polyangia bacterium | reverse complement strand
GACGCCGGCCTGGACGCCGTCGCAGTGCGGTCGGATCGCCGACGCCGTCGCCACCTCGGCCAAGCGCCACAATCTTTCGCCGACGTTGCTGCTCGCGATCATGGTCAACGAGAGCGACATGAACGAGAAGGCCGCGCGCGTCTACACGCGCGACGGGAAGGTCTACGCCAAGGACGGCGGCCTGATGGCGATCCGCTGCATGCTCGACGACCACGATCGCTGCACCAACGGCAACGTGCGCGGCGTCCCCTGGAAAGAGCTGATGGAGCCGACGACCAACATCGAGCTCGGCGCGCGCGAGCTCGCGCACTGGCGCGACGGCGGCGGCGTGATGACGAAGACCATCGTCAAGATCGACGCCAGCGGGCACCGCCAGAAGGTCAGCAAAGAAGTCCCCTGCGATCACAAGACGCACGCCTGGTGGGCGCACTACAACCACGGCCCGCGCTACATCTCGAAGGGCTACCCGCGCCACTACCCGCACCGGATCGCGGTGCTCGATCACGCCTTCGCGACGGTGATGAACATGCCCGCCCCCGAGCTGACCAAGGGGCGGATCACCATCCACGATCCCGGCAAGCGCGAGCGCACCGTCGATCGCCCGCTCGAGCCCCGCTACAAGAAGCTCTACTCGGAGATCATGTCCGGCGGGACCTGCTCCGCGATCGCGCTCAACTGACGGGCGCGCGGGCGCGGCGCCGCCTCAGCGAGGCGCGACGTGCGCGACGGCGGCGCCCGCGGGCGCCGGCGCGGCCTGCGCGGCGCCGGTGATCCGCAGCCCCAGCGCCGTCCCCAACCCCAGCGCCGCCAGCGTCAAGCCGACCGCGGCCGCGAGGTGCGGCACGCTCCGCCGGCGCATCCGCGACGTCATCCCGCGGTCCTTCACCGTGGGCCCCTCGTCCGGTTCGGCGGCCGCCTCGCCGCGCGCCACCCGCGCCGGCACGTGGGCCGGCAGCGGCGCCGGACGCGCCAGCGGGGAGACCGCCTCGATCTCGCGGATGAACGCGGCCACCTCGTCGAGGTGAAGCCCCGACCGCACCACGAAGTCGTCGAGCGCGCGCGCCATCTCGGCCGCGGTGGCGAACCGCTGGCTGCGATCGCGCTCCAGCGCGCGCAGCACGATCCGCTCCAGCTCCTCGGGGACGTCCGGGCGGTGCGCGTTGAGGCGCGGGATCTTCATCTCCATGATCTTCTTCGCCGTCTGCAGGTCGCTGTCGCCGCTGAAGAGGTGCTGCAGCGACAGCATCTCGTGCATCACGATGCCGAGCGCGAACAGGTCGACCCGCCCGTCGATCTCCTGGCCCTGCAGCTGCTCGGGCGCCAGGTACGCCGGCTTCCCCTTCACCGTCCCCTCGCGCGTCAGCCGGGCGGCGTTGGCAAACTTGGCGACGCCGAAGTCGAGCAGCTTCACGCCGCCCCAGGGGGTGACGATGATGTTCGAGGGGGTCACATCGCGATGGATCACCTCGAGCCGCCGCCCGTTCTCGTCCTCCAGCCGATGCACGCCGTCGAGCGCCCGGCAGATCTCGCGGCCGATGTAGGCGGCGATCGCCGGCGGCATCCGCCGGTTCGCCGCGCGCAGCGCGCGCAGGACGCGCGACAGCGAGGGCCCCTCGACGTACTCGAGCGCGAGATAGAGCGTCCCGTCGTCGTCGCCGAACTCGAAGGCCTGCACCACGTTCGGGTGGTGGATGAGGCCCAGGATGCGCGCCTCGTCGGTGAACATGCGGACGAAGTCCGCGTCCTCGCAGTAGGCCGGCAGGATCCGCTTGATCACCACCTCGCGCTCGAACCCGGCGGGGCCGATCGCGCGCGCCTTGTACACCTCGGCCATTCCGCCCGCCCCCAGCGGGTGCAGGAGCTCGTAGTGGCCGAGCTTCCTCGCCCCCTCGAGCCGGCGGCGCCCGCGCGCCAGACCCGACCTCTTTCCCAGCAATCTTCCCAGCAGCACGACCGTCCCCCTCTGCTCAGCTCTCTTGGACCGCTTGTTTCGACGCTCCGGACATCTGCGACGATCCAAGACATCTCAAGAGCCGTGCCAATGCGGGCTCCCCTCGAGCCGCGGGCTTCCGCGCGCCCCGGCCGCCGTTCCCGGCCAGGACCGTAACGGTGGTCGGCGCCGCGTAACACCACGCCGCCCCGCCGAACGGCCGTGCCGGGCGCGATCTACGCCTTAGCTTCAAAGAGCGATGGACGGCGAAAAGAAGAAAATGAGGTTCTCGATCGGCTACCTCATCGTCGCGTTCTGGGCGGTGCTGCTGCTGCAACAGGTCTTCGCCGCCTACCTGCAACCGGCGCGCACCTCCTACAGCGACTTCAAGGCCGCGGTCGCGGCCGACAAGGTCGCCGACGTGGCGATCGGGCACACGGTGATCCGCGGACACATGAAGCCGGAGCCGGCCGCCAAGACCGGCCAGGAGGCGACGAAGGAGCCGGCGAAGGAGCCGGCGAAAGAGACGGCCAAGGGGGCGGCGAACGGAACGGCGACCGGGACGACGGCCGAGCAGGCGGCCAGGCCCGGCGCCGGCTTCGAGACCGTGCGCGTCGACGACAGCGACCTGATGCGCGACCTGGAGGCGCACCACGTGAAGGTCACCGGCGTGGTGGAGAGCAGCTTCTGGAAGGACGCCGCCGGCTGGCTGTTGCCGCTGGCCATCCTGGGGCTCCTCTGGGTGCTGGTCATCCGGCGCGCGGGACAGATGGGGCAGAACGGGTTCCTCACCGTCGGCCGCAGCAAGGCCAAGGTCTACATGGAGAAGGACGTCAACGTCCGGTTCTCCGACGTGGCGGGCGTCGACGAGGCCAAGGAGGAGCTGCGCGAGGTGATCGACTTCCTGAAGACGCCGGCGCGGTTCGGGCGCCTGGGCGCCAAGCTCCCCAAGGGCGTGCTGCTCGTCGGCCCGCCCGGGACGGGCAAGACGCTGCTGGCGCGCGCGGTGGCGGGCGAGGCGGGCGTCCCCTTCTTCTCGATCAGCGGCTCGGACTTCGTCGAGATGTTCGTGGGGGTGGGCGCGGCGCGGGTGCGCGATCTGTTCGAGCAGGCCAAGCAGAAGGCCCCCTGCATCATCTTCGTCGACGAGCTGGACGCGCTGGGGAAGGCGCGGGGGATCGGCCCGGTGACGCACGAGGAGCGCGAGCAGACGCTCAACCAGCTGCTGGTGGAGCTGGACGGCTTCGACGCCCGCGTGGGCGTCATCCTGATGGCCGCCACCAACCGCCCGGAGATCCTCGATCCCGCGCTGCTGCGCGCCGGGCGGTTCGATCGCCAGGTGCTGGTCGACCGGCCCGATCGCGCCGGGCGGCTGGCGATCCTGAAGCTGCACGCCAGCCGGGTCCCCATCGAGTCGGTGCAGGACCTGGAGGTCATCGCCGGCATGACCGCCGGCTTCGTGGGGGCCGATCTGGCCAACATCATCAACGAGGCGGCGCTGCTCGGCGTGCGGCGGAACCGCGATCGGGTCGGGCTGCCCGAGCTGCAGGAGGCGGTCGAGCGCATCGTCGCCGGGCTGGAGAAGAAGAACCGCGTGCTGTCGCCCGACGAGAAGAAGCGGGTGGCGCACCACGAGCTCGGGCACGCCCTGGTCGCGCTGTCGCTGCCGCACGGCGAAGGGGTCCACAAGATCTCGATCATCCCGCGCGGCATCGCCGCGCTCGGCTACACGATGCAGGCCCCCACCGAGGACCGCTTCCTGATGACCGAGAGCGAGCTCAAGGACAAGGTCGCCACCCTCCTCGGGGGGCGCGCGGCGGAGGAGCTGATCTACGACGAGGTCTCCACCGGCGCGCACGACGACCTCAGCAAGGCGACGGACATCGCGCGCAGCATGGTGAAGACGTTCGGCATGAGCCCCCGCGTGGGCCAGGTCAGCTTCGAGAAGGACCGGCGCAGCCTGATGCTGCAGGCGCCCGGTGAGCCGCCGCTGCGGGGCGAGTACAGCGAGCAGACCGCGCGCGCCATCGACGACGAGGTCCGGCGCATCATCGACGAGCAACGCGACCGCGCCACCGAGATCCTGGCCCGACGGCACGAGGTGCTGCTGCGCGCGGCCCAGGTCCTGCTGGCCAAGGAGACCATCAGCGGGCAGGAGCTGCGCGATCTCCTCGCCGCCGTTCAGCCGGCCCCCGAGGCGGCGGCGAACGACCACCCGGGCCCGGGCGCGCACGCGATGTAGCCGGGCACGAAAAAACGGCGGCAGCGAAGGGTTCGCTGCCGCCGTCTCGTGAGGCGGAGATCTAGGCGGTCAGATCAGCCCGCGCCGCCGGCGCCGCCGACGCCGCCCCCGGCGCCACACCGGTAGGTGCCGCCCATGCAACGGCAAGTCTGCCCGCCAGCGTCGGTGCACATCGTCCCGAACCCCGTGCAGGTCCCCCCGGCCGTGCAGTCAGCGCCGCCAGCTCCGGCCGCGCCGGTGCCGCCGCCGCAGGTGTAGCGCCGCATGCCGCCCGCGTTCTGGCAGGTGCAGGTCATGCCGCCCGCGTCCGTGCAGGTGCTCCCCGTCATCGTGCAGGCGTCACCCGCCGCGCAGGTGGTGCCCCCGCCCGCGCCGGCCGTGCCGGTACCGCCGGTCACCGTGCAGGGGGCGGTGTTGCAGCGGAAGGTCATCGCGCCGCCGGCCGTGCCGCCGGGCCCGCCGCCGCCGATGCCGGCGCCGCAGGTACAGGTGCGGTGTCCCATCATCGTGCCGACCATGCACGCCTCCTCGCAGGTCTCGCCCGCGGTCGTGCACATCAAGTTCGTCGGACAGGTCGCGCCGCTGGCGCCGCCGCCGCCGGTCGCGCCGCCGGTGCCGGTCGTCCCGCCGTTCCCGGTCGCGCCGCCCGTCCCGGTCTTGCTGCCGCCGGTGCCGGTCGTCCCGCCGTTCCCGGTCCCGGTCGTCCCGCCCGATCCCGTCGTCGACGAGCCGCCCGTGCCGGTCGTCTTGCTGCCGCCGGTGCCGGTCGTCGACTCGCCGCCGGTGCCCGTCGTCCCGCCGGTCCCTTCCGTGGAGCTCGAGCCGCCGCAGCTCGGAGCCAGCAGCGCGATCGCCAGCACCGCACAGCCGCCGGCCGCAAACAGAACGTTCTTGGACTTGATCAAGCGCGTCATGACATATCCCCCCGGGGATTGAGAGTTAACTGGTGGGATATGTGCGGGGCCTCGCCCGCCGTTATCAAAAAAAAATTAAAGTCGCAGCGGATTGACGCCCGGGTCCCCCAGCGCGGTGAGCATTCTGCTCTGCGCGAGGTGATGCACCGCATCCATCCCCGCCGGCTGCGGGTGGCCGTCGGTGCTCGACGAAGCTCGGGTCGGTGCGACGACGGCGCCCCACAGCGATCCGACGACGACGGCCACAACCAAACGCCAAAACAGTGATCGCATCTCGGCCTCCGTTTCAGACCGCGCACCATGCAGCTCCGACGCCAGCCCGACGCCGCGCGCGGGGTCGCGATTTCGATGGCTTACCCCGGGGCCGTCGCCCCGCGCGTTCCAGCTTGGTGACGATCGCCGGCGGTCGAGTTACCCGCGGCGGATTCCTTGCAAAATCGGGGGCCGCCCGGCCTTGCCTCGTCGGACGCGGACCTTAAAAGAAGTCCTAAATGAGTGGCGTACCCGCGGATCTTTCATCGAGCGAGAGCGCCGCCGCCGGACCTGCCGCGGAGGGCGCGAGCGGGCTCAACGTCCTCCTCGTCGACGACGAACCCGACATCGGCCTCGCCGTCGGCGAGGCGCTGCGCGACGCCGGCCATCGGGTGACGATCGCGACCACCGGCGCCCAGGGGCTCGATCTGGTGAACCGGCAGGTCTTCGAGGTGATGATCTGCGATATCCGGCTCCCCGGAATTGACGGCCTCACCCTGTTTCGCCGCACGCGGCAGGAGTCGCCGGACACCACGGTCATCCTGATGACGGCGTTCGCCGCCGTCCAGGACGCGGTGGCGGCGGTCAAGGAGGGGGCCCACGACTACCTGACCAAGCCGTTCGACCTCGAGGAGATCACGCTGCGGGTCCGTCGCATCGCCGAGCACCGCGCGCTGCTGCGCGAGCTCGAGGAGGCCCGCGCGCAGCTCGCCCGGCAAGACGCCGACGAGACGGTGATCGGCCGCTCGCCGCAGATGCTGCGGCTCATGGACCGGGTGAATACCATCGCCACCAGCCACGCCCCGGTCCTGATCCGGGGCGAGAGCGGCACCGGCAAGGAGCTGGTGGCGCGCGCGCTTCACGAGCGCGGCCCACGGCGCGCCAACCCGTTCGTGGCCGTCAACTGCGCCGCCTTCCCCGACACGCTGCTCGAAGCGGAGCTGTTCGGGCACGAACGGGGCGCCTTCACGGGCGCGGTCCGGCGGCGCGACGGCCGGTTCCGGGCGGCGCACGGCGGGACGCTGCTGCTCGACGAGGTGGGCGACATCCCGCCCGACTTGCAGGTCAAGCTGCTGCGGGTCATCGAGCATCGGGCGTTCACCCCGGTCGGCGACACCCGGCCGAGGCCGACCGACATCCGGGTCCTGGC
>DASZVW010000708.1:0-4702 GCA_035546895.1 Polyangia bacterium | reverse complement strand
GAACGCGCCCGGCGCCAGCGTCAGCCGGATCGTCCGCCCGCCGGCCTCGAGCTGGTCCTCGAGCGTGCCGGCGCCGTCGAGGATCCGCTCGTTGGCGCCGCCGGCCTCGGCGAAGAGGACGTTACCGCGCGTCTGGTTCTGGTGCTCGACCACGCCAACTACCTCGGGGCGGGCGGCGCGGAAGCGGCGGGCCAGCGCCGCGCCGTCGGGGAGCGGGCGGGCGACGATCCAGATCGCCAGCACCGCCCCGGCGTGGTTGGCGCGCAGCACGACGTGGCGCAGGTCGCCGGTCAGCGACCGCTCGTCGTACGGGCGCACGCCCGCCTCGTCGAGCAGCGCGCGCAGCGCCGCGGCCGTGTCGTCGAGCGGCGGCTCGGCGATCCGGCAGCCGGCGAGATCGATCACCGCGTGCGAGCGCGGGGCGTAGGCGCCCAGCACCAGCCGCCCGCCCGCGCGCGCGGCGACCAGCTTCGACTTGTTCCGGTAGCCGAGCGGCCGCGGCGAGGCCACGCAGGCCGCCACCGGCACGCCGGCCAGCGCGGGGTGGGCGGCCAGCGCGCGGGCGACGCGCGCGCGTTTCCACCCGAGCTGTGCCGGGTAATCGAGGTGCTGCAGCAGGCAGCCGCCGCAGGCGCCGAACGCGCGGCAGGCCGGCGGGCGGCGCGCGGGGGAGGGGACCTCGACCTCGGCGAGGCGGGCCCAGGCGGCGGGCGACTGGCGCGCCAGGTGCTCGACCACGGCCGCCACCCGCTCGCCGGGGAGCGCGCCCGCGACGTGCACCTCGAGCCCGCCGGCCGCCCCCACGCCGGCCCCCTCGTCGTCGAGCTCGAGGCAGTCGAGGGAGATCCGCTCGCCGACGCGCACGGCGGCCTCAGCGCGCCGGCCGGGCGCCGATCGCCGCCGCCAGCTTGGGCAGCGAGACGTCGTACCGGTAAGCGGTGCCGCGGTGGCCGTCGTCGAACTCCTGGTGCTCGCAGGCGATCCCCAGCGCGCGCAGCCGCCCGGCGAAGATCCGGGCCCCCAGGTCCAGGTTGTGCTCGTCGCGCGTCCCGGCGTCGACGAACACCAGCTTCATCCGCCGCAGCGCCTCGGCGTGCCCGGCCAGCATCTCGATCGGGTCCCAGGCCTTCCAGCGCTTCCAGACCGTCCAGTCGATCTCGCCCGTCTGCAGGTCGAACGGCAGCGCCACGCCGCCGGGCCGGCCAGGCTCGGGCGAGTAGGCCCCGGCCTGGGCCAGCACCATCATGGTGGTGAAATCGTCGCCCGACTTTCGTTCGCTGGCTTCGAAGTGGGCGATGAAGCGCTCGACGCCGCCGTGGCGCCGCAGCGTGCGCGCGGCGGCCGGCAGGTCCTTGAGCGCCGACAGCTCGAAGGCCATGTCCCCGGCGTGGCTGGCGACGGCGGCGAACAGGTCGGGGTGGCGCATCGCCAGCACCAGCGCGCCGAAGCCGCCCGACGACTTGCCCCCCACGGCGCGCCCCTCGCGCGCGGCCACCGTCCGGTAGCGCGCGTCGACCGCCGGGAGCACCTCGGCCACGAGGTGGGTCTCGTAATTCCCCAGCGCCGGCGAGTCGAGGTACTGCGCGCCCCCCCAGCGGGTGAAGCCGTCGGGCGCCACGACGATCGCCTCGCCCATGGCGCCGCCGCCGACCAGGCGATCGAGCCGCTCGCCCAGCCCCGGCTGCCAGGGGCTCCCCGAGAACAGCATCTCGCCGGTGCCGCCGTAGCCGGCCAGCCAGACGATCACCGGGTAGCGGCGCTCCGGCGCGCGCGCGTACGAGGGCGGCAGCCAGATCGCCACCCGGCGCGCCGTCGGATCGCCGAGCGGGTTGCCGACGAGGGCGCGGCTCTCGACGGTTTCGATCACCACCGACATCGCGCGGTCAGTGTGGCATAGTCCGGCCCGCCATGAGGCGCCTTCGACTCGTCGTGGGGCTGATCGCGTTCGCGCCGGCCCTCGCCGCCACCGCCCCGGCGCGCGCCGCCAAGCCGGCCAAGGCCGCGCCGGCCACCGCCTCGTCGGTCGCGCCGCCCAAGCTGGACGTCAAGAGCTGGACGCTGCCCAACGGCCTCCAGGTCCTCTTCCTGGCCGACCACAAGGCGCCGATCGCGACCGTGCAGATTTTCTATCACGTGGGGTCGAAGGACGAGCACGTCGGCATCCGCGGCGTGGCCCACATGTTCGAGCACCTGATGTTCAAGGGGTCGGCGCACGTCCCGCCCGAGGAGCACGCGCGGCTGCTCAAGGAGGTGGGCGGCCAGGTCAACGCCTTCACCACCGAGGACCTGACCGGCTTCCACGACACGGTGCCGCCGTCGTACGTCGGCTTCGCGCTGGAGCTGGAGGCGGAGCGGATGCGGAACCTCAAGCTCTTCCCGGCGACCATCGACTCCGAGCGGAAGGTGGTCGAAGAAGAGAAGCGCCTGCGGGTGGACAACGATCCCGTCGGCAAGGCGATCGAGAAGTTCCGCGCGCTGGCCTACACCAAGCACCCCTACAACTGGACCGCCATCGGCACCATCGAGGACCTGGAGAAGGTCACCCCCGCCGACTGCCAGCGCTTCTACGACACCTACTACCAGCCCAACAACGCGACCTTGATCGTGGTGGGCGACGTCGACGAGCAGACGGTGCGCAAGCAGATCGAGCAGCACTTCGGGCCCATCCCGCGCGCCCCCGATCCGCCGCGCAACAAGGCGGCGGAGCCGCCGCAGACCGCCACCCGCGCGGAGACCATGAAGATCGAGGTGCAGATCCCGATCGTGGTCGGCGGCTACCACATCCCGCGCGCCTCCGATCCCGACATGCCCGCGCTGGAGGTGCTGGCGGCCATCCTCTCCTCGGGCGAGTCGTCGCGGCTGCCCGAGCGGCTGGTGCGCCACGACCACCTGGCGATCGCGGCCGGCGGCGTCACCGAGGCGATGGAGGACCCCGGCCTCTTCATCGTCTACGCCGCCTCGCTCCCCAGCAAGGACCAGACGCAGATCTGGAACGAGCTCGCCGAGGAGGTGGGGCGGGTGCGCGACAAGCCGGTGGCGGCGGCCGAGCTCGACAAGGCCAAGAACCAGCTCGCGGCGGCGTTCGTGTTCGGCCTCGAGACCGTCGACGGCGTGGCGATGCGCCTCGGCGAGGCGCAGTACGTGGAGGACGACTGGCACCGCTTCATCGAAGGGGCCACGCGCTACCTGGCGGTCACCGCCGCCGACGTGCAGCGGGTGGCGCAGAAGTATCTGGTCGACGCCAACCTCACCCGGGTGACGCTGGTGCCGGCGGGAGGGAAGCCGTGACGCGCGCGGGGAGATCGACGAGGACGCGGACCTGGCTCTGGTCCGCCCTGCTGGGCGCGGCGCTCGGCTGCGCCGCCAGCCCGCCGCCCAGGCCGGCCTCGGCCGGCTCGATCGAGGTGCAGTACGAGTCGGTGCCCAAGCCGCCCGCGCCCGCCGCGGCGACCTACTGGACCGGCCGCACCGACCTGATCCAGGCGCCCCCGCCGCCGAAGCCGGAGGCGCTGGCCCTCCCCAAGATCGACCGCTTCACGCTGGGCAACGGCATGCAGGTGATCGTGGTGAGCCGCAAGGAGCTGCCGGTGGTCAGCTTCGGCCTGGAGGTGGAGGCCGGCGGCTACGACGAGACGCGCGGCACCCTGGGGGTGTCGGACTTCGTGGCGGCGATGCTGCGCAAGGGGACGAAGAACGGCGCCAAGTCGCGCAGCGCCGACGACATCTCCAAGGCCATCGACTACGTGGGGGGCGCGCTCGACGCCCAGGCCACCAACGAGGGGACCACCGTCTCCTGCTCGGCGCTGTCGAAGGACGCGCCGCTCTGCCTCGACCTCCTCTCCGACGTCCTGCTCCACCCCGCCTTCCCGGAGGCCGAGATGGGCGAGGTGCGCGACCAGATGCTGGCGGCGGTCGCCTCCCGCTACGACAGCCCCGGCGAGCTGGCCGAGGCGCACTTCGACAACCAGCTCTTCGGCGAGGACCACCCCAACGGCTGGGTGCTGACCGCCGACGACGTCCGCAAGATCGACCGCACCGCGCTGGAGAAGTTCTGGAAGACCTTCTACCACCCGAACCACGCCATCCTCGCCGTGGCCGGCGACGTCGATCCGGCGCGCGTCAAGGCCCAGATCGAGAAGGCCTTCCGCGGCTGGGCCAAGGGGAACGCGCCGGCGCGCCCCGGCTGGACGGTGCCGCCGATGGCGGGGACGCGGATGCTGCTGGTCGACCGCCCCGACCTGACGCAGGCGACGATGGTGCTCGGCCACGGCGGCATCAAGCACGCCGACCCGCACTGGTACGCGGTGACGTTGATGAACTACGTGCTGGGCGGCTCGGACTTCTCGTCGCGCCTGATGACCGAGGTCCGCTCCAAGCGGGGGCTCACCTACGGGATCGGATCGTCGTTCGGCGCCTCGCTCTACCAGGGATCCTTCCGGGTCAGCGCGGCCACCAAGAACGAGACGGTGTGGGACGCGCTGCTCGCCTCGGTGAACGAGATCCGGCGGATGCAGGCCGACGGCCCGACGCCGGTCGAGCTCGGCAAGGCCAAGGGCTACTACGCCGGCAGCTACCCGTTCAGCCTGCAGACCGCCTCCGGCGTCGCCTCCGCGCTGGTGGGGGCGGAGGAGCACGGCCTGGGGATCGCCTACGTGCGCGACCTGCCGCTACGACTGGCGGCCGTCGACGAGGGCCAGGCCAA
>DASZVW010000707.1:0-10064 GCA_035546895.1 Polyangia bacterium | reverse complement strand
GAGCAGGCCGCCGCGGGCGCCGGGGCGGCCGGGTGACGGCCGCGCGGGCGCGCCGGGCGCTGGCCGACACTGTCCGCTGGCTGATGGCGCGTGGCCTCACCGCGGGGACCTCGGGCAACGTCTCCGTGCGCGCGGGCGCGGGCCTCCTCATCACGCCGACCGGCGTCCCCTGCGAGGCGGCCGGCGCGGCCACGATGGTCGAGATGACGCTCGACGGCCAGGCGCGCGGTCCGCTGGCCCCCTCGAGCGAGTGGCGGATCCACTGCGACATCTACCGCCGCCGCCCGGAGGTGGGCGCCGTCGTCCACACCCACTCGACGTACGCCACCGCCTACGCCTCGCTGCGGCGCCCGCTGCCGGCCTTTCATTATATGGTCGCCAAGACGGGCGGCGCCGAGCTCCGCTGCGCGCGCTACGCCACCTATGGCACGGCCGCCCTGTCGCGCCACGCGCTGGCGGCGCTGGCGGGGCGCCGCGCCTGCCTGCTCGCCAACCACGGCGTGGTCGCGCTGGGCGCCGATCTCGCCGGCGCGCGGCGCCTGGCCGAGGAGATCGAGGCGCTGGCCGCGCAGTACGCCGCTGCCCGCGCCATGGGCCGGCCCGTCATCCTCCCGGCGCGCGAGATGCGCGCGGTGGCCGCCAAGTTCGCGCGCTACGGCCAGCCCGCTCGGCGTACCCCCGGCCACTAAGGGCGGATCCGCGCGAGCAGGTCGCGCAGCCGCCGCCCGACCCTCGGGTTGAGCGCAGCCGCCCACTCGACCCGGCCCTCGAGGTGGCGACGAAAGTCGGGGTGTCCCTGACGGTTTTGAGCGTCGAGGCCGAAGCGTGCGGCGTTGCGCAGGATCGCGCGCAGCCGATCGCGTTCAGGTCGTCGGAGGCTTGCCGTGTCGTTGACAACGACGCCGCACAAGGTCTGTCGTTGACCTTGTCGCATGACGCGGGTCTTGCGGTGGTTCACCCGAAAGCCCTGCTCGGCCGCAATGGCGCCGACGCGGGCGACGAAGAATCGCAAGGCGTGTCCGGACGTGGCGTCGCCGGAGAACGCCAGGTCGTCGGCATAACGGGTCATCGCCGCGCCGAAGCCTGCCGCCAACGTCGAGAGGCGCCGGTCGAGACGCCAGGCCGCCAGGTTGGAGAGCGCCGGCGAAGTCGGCGCCCCCTGCGGCAGGTGAGCGTTCCGGAGGCGCGCGTTGACGAGGAACCGTTGTCCCAGATCGACGTCGGTGCGTGGGTGTCCAGCGAGCACCCGCTCGGGTGTCGGTGCGGTGCAAAGCCCGGCAAGCGCGGCGGCTACGCGGCGAGGGTAGCCTACGCGCCGGAAGAGGGCGGCCACGCGCGCGCGGCTGATGCTGGCAAAGAAATCTTCGAGATCGATGCGCACCACCACCGCGCGTCCGACGTGCGGCGCGACGAACGTGCGGACGCTGCGCCCGGGGACGAAGCCGTGGGCGACGTCTGACGGCGGAATCTTCGCCAAGATCTCGTCGAGCAGCCAGCGCTGGATTCGTTTCAAGCGCGGCTTCGGAGCCTCGAGCAAGCGCCAGCCGCCGCGCGACTTGGCCACCCAGCGGTGGTGGTAGTGCGACAGCTTGACGTCGTCGGCGCGCGCATTGAGCTGCCGCTCATCGGAGAACCAGGCGAGCTCGCCATGATCGAGGCCGAGGGCGGCGGCGAGATCGGCAGACGAGGCGAGGAGATGAACGGGGAAGCGGGCTGGCGGGCCGTCTATCGGAACCATCGTCGCGTTCGGGATCAGCCAGCGGTGGATATGCGCCTGCTCGGTACCAGCGCGCCGGACCATTCCGCGCAAACCGCGATCCTGAGCTATCGCCGAGGCTAAGTCGTCGTCGCGATCGATGGGTGCCACAGGGAACGCGGCGAGCACCCGCCGTACCAGCCGGCGCAGCCAACGCGTCCGGCCGCGGGCGGAGCTCCCCAGCGCTTCGCGTCCACGGGTCAGGAGCTCGCTCTCGGTCCATGATCCGGCGAGAAACGCGAACGCCAACCCCTTTGCGAGATGACCGACCATCAATGTGATGGCCGCCGAGCCTCCGACTGTTCTCGTCTGGCGCGGTGGGACGGCCAGGAACTGGCCCGGGCACCGTGCGGTGGACGTGGCTAGCTTCTCAAGTACCCCTGGGGTTGCCCCAGAGAGACGGGGATGAACCGTCGACTCGGAGACTCGGCGCCATCGCTTTGAGCGTAGGCGGGTAGGCTGGATGCCGTCAACCGGGGCGACCGATCGGTCCCGAACGCCTGTTCCACCGCGTCCACGTAGAGCTTGAGGCCGTCTGATGTGACCTGAACGCGGTTCGCGAGACGGCCCGAGAGGTCCGTGAGGAGGTCGCGCGCGGCCTCGGCCGACCGGTCAGCGACGAGCCAGGACGGCACGAGCTTGGTGTCAGCGCAGATCGCGGTCCAGGTCCACACGTCGCCGATGCCCCACTGACCCTGCTTGTCGGCCGGAGCGTTCTTCTGCTTGGCCCCCACGAAGGACCAAATCTCGTCGCACTGGAGGCGCTTGCACGGGAGGTTGACCAGCTTCTCGATCTGATACGCCTCGCAGGCGCGCCCGAGGTCAGCCAGTAGCTTGACGATCGTGTTCTTAGCGACGCCCGTCATGCGAACCATTGCGCGGATGGAGCACCCCGTGGCAAGCGATTCAGCAAGACGCCACGAGTCATGGAAAAGCCATTTCTGTTTAATACCTTGAAAAGGATAACCGGCTAATGTAGTTTAAAACTACGGACGATGCCAGGGCCTAACACACCCGATGATGCGCGCAAGTGGGCGCGCTTGGCCATGTCTGAGGGGCGGTATCGGCCGTCCAGGCACTTCGATGAGCGCATGGAGGAGCGCCAGGTCACCATGTTAGATGTATCAATGGTTTTCGCGCGTTGCAGGACGGTGATCCCGACCGCTGACCCGCCCAGACATGACGGGACGTGCTGGCGTGCTTACGGTTCAAACATCGACGGGACGATGGAGATAGGTGTCGGATTTGAGGCGTACGTCGGAGATAACCTAAA
The DNA here is from genome assembly GCA_035546895.1 of Polyangia bacterium. Classification (GTDB taxonomy): domain Bacteria; phylum Myxococcota_A; class Polyangia; order Fen-1088; family Fen-1088; genus JADGRB01. The sequence goes on along the minus strand of DASZVW010000707.1, from coordinate 7,035 downwards.
CCGAATCATCCTCTGCACGGTCCTTCCCCCGAGGGAGAAGTGAAGCCAATGCCAACCATGGAAACACAGGAAGTATGCGACTGCGGCGGCCATCTTCGTCCGGCGAAGCTCGACACGTACGACTTCAGCCGCTACGTGGGATTTAAGGTCACGCTGCGCGGAATGGACGTGCTCCGGTGCGAGTCATGCGGATGGGCGACTCTCGACGGGACGATGATCAATACCGTCCTGCATCGACTCGTTGTCGACTTCACTCGGTTTCCGCGTCGACTGAATGCAAACGAGGCCAAGTATCTTCGCCGCAGCATCGATGCAACACAGGAAGAGCTAGCGAGTCGAATGGGCATCGTCCGGGAGACCGTCGCCAAATGGGAGTGCGACGACCAGACGATTTCGCCTCAGCATGACTTCATCCTGAGAATGCTCGCACTCGGCGGGATGGTAGGCCGCGGTCTGATGACACACGAAATAGCCGGCGAAATACTGGCCGAAAACTTCCGAGCAGTTCGATCCAATCCGCCGCGAGAAATTACTCCCGCGGTCGATATGTCCGGCATCGGTCCTTCGAACTACTACGAGCAATCTCCAGAGAAAAAGCTCGCTGCGGCCGGCTAGTCCCCTGGATCCGTGATCCCTTGAAAAAGGTCTCCATGCGCCTGCTGGGTGCGTAGCGCGAAACGGCGCATTTTGTCGAGGATCTGGTCCGCGGTCTTGGTCCACTTGAAGGGCTTGGGCTCTTCGTTGTGGGCGTCGACGTAGGCGGTGATCGCAGCCCGGAGCTGCGGAACGCTGGTGTGAGATCCGCGCCTGAGCGCCTCTTCGGTGAGAAGGCCAAAGAAGCGCTCGACGAGGTTGAGCCAGGATGCGTACGTCGGTGTGAAGTGCAGATGGAAGCGTGGGTTGCGAGCAAGCCAGCGTCCGACGACCGGGGACTTGTGGGCCGAGAGGTTGTCGACGATGACGTGGATGTCGAGTTCGGCAGGGACGCTCTCGTCGATCTCTCGCAGGAAGGCCACGAAGTCGACGCTACGATGCTGGCGCTTGCATCTCGCGATCACGGTCCCTTTCACCACATCGAGCGCTGCAAACAGATCGAGCGTCCCGTGGCGAACGTAGTTGTGCGTTCGGCGTTCGGGCTGGCCCAGATCCATCGGCAGGATCGGTTGCGCGCGTTCAAGCGCCTGAATTTGGGACTTCTCGTCCACCGCAAACACGGCCGCGTTCGCGGGCGGGTTCATGTAGAGGCCTACGATGTCCCTGATCTTCGCGACGAGCTGAGGGTCCGGAGACAGCTTGAAAGACAGCGTCCTGTGCGGTCGCAGACCAAACGTTCGCCAGATGCGACCGACCATCGTGTGACTGATGCCGACCTGCGACGCCATCTTCCGGGTGCTCCAGTGCGTCCGGCCCTTCGGCGTCGTTTCGAGCGTCTTGATGATCAGGGCCTCCACGCTCTCGTCGGAGATCTGTCGTGGTGCCCCCACCCGCGGCTCGTCGTAGAGGCCGTCCAGTCTCTGGGCGATAAACCGCTGTCGCCACTTGCAGACCGTCTGGTTCGACGTCCGGCATCGGCGAGCGACCTCGGCGCTGCTGACCCCTTCAGCGCACGACAGAACCAGCTTCGCCCGGAACGCGAGGTGCCGATTCACCCGGGCTCTATGCGTCAGCCGGACAGTTCCTCGCGCTCGCCATCGGTTAGGACGAGCGCCGCTTTCGGACGACCGATGGTCTTCATGACCCGGGTAGATCATGAGACCACAGTCCCGTTCAAGTTATTTCGTTTCCATGGGACTAGCTCGGCTTTGGCGTTCTGTTCTTCCAGCGGACCGTCGCCGCCTTCTTCGCGATCTCGCTCCGGGCCTTCTTGGACAGGCTCTCCGCTCGCGCCTTCCCGCCCTTCAAGCCGCCGGGTTCTTTCCGTCGTCCTGCCCCCCAGGTGGTGTCTGCCCGGTCGCGAGTCTACGATCGATTTGGCGAGCTGATTCGCGTCTCTTGGCCTGCTTGACCGCTTAGGCATACGTCGGGTGTGCCATGTGTTCCGACCGGAGTCCAGCGGGACCCGGTCAGCGGTCGGATTCAAAATGACCCACTACCGACCGATCCGATTGCTGCCACAAGCGTCCGAGAGATGGCGGGACCTTCCGGCGCGACGTACGATGGCGCTTCTCATGCCGCCCGACGAGATTGTCCGCACCTCTCTCAGGGACCACCCGGTCCGGGTGGTGGCGGTGACCACCACCGGGGTGACCCAGGAGGCTGCGCGGCGGCACGACGCGGGACGCGCGGGGGCGCTGGCGCTCGGGCGCGGGCTGACGGCCGGCCTGCTGCTGGCGACCCTGACCAAGGACGAGGAGCGCCTCAGCCTGCAGGTGCTGGGCGACGGGCCGCTCGGCGCCCTGACCGTCGACGCCGACGCCGCCGGGACGGCGCGCGCCTACGTGAAGAACCCGCGCGTCGCGCTGCCGCCGGGGGCCGAGGCGGGCGGCCGGGTGCGCCTGGCCGAGGTGGTGGGGCGGACGGGGATGGTCAGCGCGATCCGCGATCTCGGGCTGCGCGAGAACTTCCGCGGCCAGACCGCGCTCGCCAGCGGGGAGATCGACGAGGACGTCGAGCGCTACCTGCTGGAGAGCGAGCAGATCGCCAGCGCGCTCGCCTGCGACGCGCGCGTCGACGCCGGCGGCGTGGTCGAGACGGCGGGCGGGATCCTGCTGCAGGCGCTCCCCGGCAGCGACGGCGCCGCGACGGTGGCCGTCCTGCGCCAGGCGCTGCGCGCGGGCGCGCTCACCGACGTCCTCGGCGCGGGCCCGGCGAGCGCCGAGGCGATCGTCGCCGGCGTGCTGGGCGAACGCTTCGGCGAGGTGCAGCTCCTCGACCGCCGGCCGGTGCGGTTCCACTGCCCCTGCTCCCGATCGCGCGCGGCGACCTCGTTGGCGCTGCTCGGCGACGCCGAGCTGTCGGCGATGATCCTCCAGGACGGCAAGGCGGAGGTGACCTGCAACTTCTGCCGCGCCCGCTACCAGTTCGACGACGCCGAGCTGGAGACGATCCGGCGCGAGCTCACGAAGTCGAGCGCGCCGCCGAGCTGACCGCCCCCCGCGGGCCTTCGAGGCGGTGACCGGCCAGCGCGGCGCAGACCTCGGCGGACGAGGTGAAGTCGACCCGCGGGTGCCGGAACGGGATCCACTGGAACCGCTCGTAGAAGAGGCGCCCCGGGTGCGGCGGCCGGCGGTAGTCGTGCTCTGGCAGCGGGCGGAGCACCTCGCGGATGCAGCGGACGTGGCGCAGGTTGACGCGCTCGGAGCGGTAGAGCGCGACCAGCTCTGCCTTCCAGGCCGCCTCGGCGCCGGTGAGCCAGAGGACCGTCTCGGCGCCGGTCTCGATCGGCAGCCGATTGGCGCGGACGCCGCGGGCGGCGTTGTACTCGGCGAACTCCAGGACCGGCGTCTCGGCCCGGAACAGGCTGGCCAGGAAGTTGGTGACGTCGTGATCCTGGTGGCCCCCTTCGTAGGCCGGCGTCCAGAGCTGGTCCGCGCCGATCTCCGCCCGGTGCCGCGCGATGAGCGCCTGCGCCTCGCCGAGGTGGCGCCTGAGCTCGCGCGAGGGCCAGTCCGAGAACGCCAGCGGCTCGATCGCCAGTCGGGCGGCGGCCTCGCGCGCCGCGGCGCGCCGGCGCTCGACGCGCGCCGGCCGATCGGCGCGCCGCCAGGGCCAGGCGCTCGCCGCGGCCGGCACGCCGCTCGTCAGGTAGAGCGCGAAGACCCGGGTCCCCCGCGCCTGCGCCCGGCGGATGGCCACCGCGCAGCCGACCACCTCGTCGTCGGGGTGGGGGACCAGCAGGAGGACGCGCCGTCCGAGCGGCTTCACGGCCGCGCCCCGGCGCGGGCGCGCCGCCAGACCGGCAGCAGGTCCTGCTCCAGCACCTCGCGCCAGGTCGGCACCGCCGTCTCCGCCCAGCGGCGCCCGGCCGCCCCCAGCCGCTCGCGGAGCGCCGGGTCGCGCTCCAGCCGATCGAGCGCCGCCGCCCAGGCCTCCGGCGTGGCGCCGGCGACCAGGCCGGTCTCGCCGTCGGTCACCGCGCCGCGCGCCACCGCCGCGCTGGTCACCAGCGCGCGCCCGCTGGCCAGCGCCTCCAGCACCACGTTCGACGACTCCTCGATCTCCGAGGGGTGCGCCACCACGTCGGCCGAGGCGTAGACGCGCGCCAGCTCCGCGGGCGGCAGCGCGCCCGGGCAGCTCGCCGAGGGGCCGAGCCGGGTGGCGATCGACGCCCGGTCGGCGCCGTCGCCCGCGCAGAAGAGGTGAAACGGGCGGCCCGCGCGCAGGAGCGCGTCGAGCGCCTCGGCCAGCGTCTGCACGTTCTTGCCGCGGTCGACGCGGCCGACGAACAGGACCACCAGGTGCTCGGGCAGGACGCCGAAGGTCGCCTCCAGCCAGCGGCGGTCGCGGCGGGCCGGCGAGAAGAGGTCGCGGTCGATCCCCCGGCGCAGCAGGCTCACCCGCGCCGGATCGAGCGCCTGCGCGAGCGGCGCCAGCTCCTCGCGGCGCGAGACCAGCGCGGCGGCGCACAGGCGCTGGTGGCGCAGGAGGCGCCGCCGCATCCGCGCCTCCAGCCGCCCCGGCACCGCCAGCCCCTCGGCGACGAAGCGGGCGACCCGCGCGCGGCCGAACAGCCGCTCGATCGTCTGGGCGGCGAACAGGCGCGTGTAGCGGGGGGTGTCGGTGTGGACCGAGTTGGTGAGCGCCACGCCCCGGCGGCGCGCGATCCGCTCGGCGGTCTGCGCGTAGGCGAAGTAGGCGTCGGTGGTGTGGATCAGATCGGCGTCGTCGAGGTGGCGGGCCAGCGCCGCGTGGTGGGACGCAAGGTCGGTGTGGTCGGGGACGTGCGAGAGGAACGGCAGCCGCGCGGTGCTGAACGCCGGGCGGTGCAGCCGGTAACGGACGTTGTCGCCCAGGCGCCGCAGCGCCGGCACCGCGCCCGCGAAGTGGACGGTCAGATCGAGCCCCGCCACGCCGACGGCGGCGGCGGCCAGCTTCTCCCAGGCCTTGACGTGTCCGCCGGCGTCGGGGCGGTGGAGCAGGTCGACGAGCACGCTCACCCGCAGCGTCGAGGGATCGGGCGTTTGTGGTTCAGACATCGCAGCTCTCCGAGAGGCGGCCGCGGGGGCGGCGGCGGTCGAGGGGGGCCCGCTCGGCGAGCGCCCAGGCGACCAGGCCCGGGACGCCGACCACGATCTCGCGGAAGCGCTTGACCAGCCCCAGCGCCAGCGCCGGCTCGAGCGGCACGCCGAGGTGGCGGCAGAGGTAGACCAGCGTCCCCTCCTGCACGCCGATCCCGCCGGGGACGAAGAAGGCGGCGGCGCGCACGGTCGCCGAGAGGCTCTCGATGGCCAGCGCCGCGGTCCAGGAGACGCGCGCCCCGCAGAGGGCCAGCACCAGCCAGGTCTCGCCCACGTGCGACAGCCAGCCGAGGAAGTGCCAGCCCGCGGAGGCGACCAGCGCGCGCGGCCGCCGGATGAGCGCCTTCATCCCGGCGTCGGTGGCGGCCACGCCGCCGGCCAGCGTCTTGGCCCGGGTGCCGAGCCGCCCCGCGAGCGGGATGCGCGCCAGCACCCGCCCCGCGCCCACGTGCAGCACCCCCAGCATCGCCGCCGCCGCCGCCAGCAGCAGCAGCGACCCGAGCGCGATCGAGCGGCCGAGCTCGCCGGCCAGGCCGACGGCGGCGAAGGCGAGCAGCCCCGCGATCCCGAACAGCGCCTGGGTCAGCGTCCCCACCGCCACGTCGGCGACCAGCGCCGCCGCCGCCGCGCCGCCGTCGACGCCCTGCGCGGCGACGAGCTGCGCACGCACCAGGTCGCCGCCGATCTGCGCGGCGGGGAGCAGCGAGTTCACCGACTCGCCGATCCAGCGCAGCCGCCAGAGGGTGGTGAAGCGCGGCCGCCCGGCGGCGGGGAGCAACAGGCGCCAGCTCCAGGCGTAGATCGCCAGCGTCGGCACTCGGTAGGCCGAGGCGGCGAGCACCGGCCAGAACCCCATCGCCAGCGCCCCGGCCAGCAGCGGGCCGTGGACCACCCAGCCGAGCCCGGCCAGGAGGCCGATGCCGAACACCAACCCGACGAACAGCAGCGAGCGCATCAGTAGGGGTACCCCAGCACGACGTAGACGTTGATCCCCTCGCCGGCGTAGGCGACGTCGACCCGCCCCAGCACGTTCGGCTTCACCCAGGCGCGCAGCCCCGCCCCCACCGAGACCTGCACGTTGGAGGCGAGCGCGGCGAACCGATCGTAGACCTGCCCGGCGGCCACGAAGGGGTCGACGCGCCAGTCGGTGGTCACCCCGAAGATGTGCGTCTCCAGCAACCGGAAGCGCTGCTCGATCTCGGCCTCCCAGGCGGCGCGATCGATGAACCGATCGTCGGGGAAGCCGCGCAGCAGGCTGTCGCCCCCCAGGATCGCTTGATAGTAGAAGGGGATCTCGGCGCCGCCCCCCAGCTCGCGCGTCCAGTAGACGCGGGCGGCGCTCTGCAGGAACGAATTCTCGCGGTAGAGCGCGCGCGCCTGCCCGGTGAGCTGCCAGTACGGTTCGAAGCTGGTGAGCGGCCGATCGTAGGCGGCGCGCAGCTCGGCGGCGACGCCGGTGTCGGAGTACTCGGCGGCCGGGCGGGTGTCGAACCGCAGGCTGAGCTCGCCGGCGGCCACCCCGGCGCCGTCGATGCCGGGCGCGGTGGGGAAGAGGTCCTGGGTGGCCGGCAGGCCGAAGATCGGGTTGCGCAGCAGGCTGTCGCCGCGCACGGTCCCGCGCGCGCCCAGGTTGAAGTGCGCCGGGAAGTTCCAGCCCCAGCGCGCGGTGAGGCCGGCGACCGTCCGCGTGTAGCTGCTCTGGTCGGACTCCAGGCTGTCGGGGCCGAGGCCGAAGAAGCGGTAGAAGATGTTGCGCCGGACGAGCGCGTCGACCTCCAGCGTGGCGCGCCCGCGTTCGACGGGGAGGTCGAGGTAGGTGATCCAGATGGTCCGATCGATGTGGGTGCTGGCGGCGGCG